>NZ_JBGKDP010000165.1:0-2690 GCF_042954245.1 Parasynechococcus sp. | reverse complement strand
TTCAGCTCTCCGGAGGTGAACGTCGCCGTTGTGAGGTGGCTCGGGCGCTGGCTTCGGGTGCCAATGGACCGACGTATCTGCTTTTGGATGAACCCTTCGCCGGTGTCGATCCCCTTGCGGTGGCAGATCTTCAGGTGCTGATCGAGGGATTGCGGTCCCGGGGGATGGGGATCCTGGTCACTGATCACAATGTGCGCGAAACCCTTGCCATAACTGATCGCGCCTACATCCTCAACGATGGTGAGGTGTTGGCTGCAGGACGTTCCGAGGAGGTGGCGGCTGATCCACAGGTACGCCGTTACTACCTCGGGGAAGGATTCCAGCTGTGATTTTGGATCGTCTCAAACGGGCTACCTGGATGCGGCTAGATCTATTGGACCGCTGGTTGCTCAAGGAGCTTCTGGGTCCGCTGCTGTTTTTCATTGCCCTGTTCACGCTGCTGCTGCTAACGGGCGGTGTGATGTTTGAACTGGTGCGGCAGATGGTTGACAAGAACCTGCCGATCACGATTGCGGCTCAGGTGTTGTTATTGAGCATCCCGCGTTGGTTGGCTTTCTCTGTGCCGATCGGAACGCTGATGGCATCGCTGTTCGTGTTCACTCGTCTTTCCGCAAATAATGAGCTGACCGCCCTGCGAAGCCTCGGCATCACCACGAAGCGGATGATCAGTGCAGCCCTCGCCCTTTCGATGGCGATGACCCTGTTCAGCTTCGTTCTCAACGATGTTGTGGTGCCCCGTAGCCAGCGCTACGCAGAGATCAGCTTAAAGCGCGCCTTGGGTCGTTCACTCGCCAGTGAGACAGGACGCGATGTGATTTATCCCCGCTTTGGCAGACGGATTGCTTCGGATGGTGAAAAGGGAGACAAGGGCCTCCTTCAACTCTTTTATTCCCGCAATTTCCAGAACGGCCAAATGCTGGATGTGACGGTCCTGGATTTCACGCGACCCGGTCTCACCCAGATGTTGCGTGCGGATCGGGCCATCTGGAATGAGGGTCAAGCCAGCTGGGACTTCCTGGATGGTCAGGTTCTGACTTTGGCGGCCAACGGCAGTTCGACCAAGGCCGATTTCGACCGTTACGTCTACCCCCTCGGTTCCGGCCCGGTGCGCCTGGCGAAAATCGAGAAGGATGCCGTCAACATGACTGTTGCTGAAGCCTTGCAGGCCCAAAGGCTGTACGAAGAGGCAGGAAGCCTCAAGGATGTACGCAAGATTCGTGTGCGGATCCAGGAAAAGTTCACGGTTCCGATGGCCTGTTTGGTTTTCGGTCTGTTTGGAGCGACTCTCGGCGCTCAGCCCAGTTACCGGACCAGCCGAAGCTTCTCGTTTGTGCTGACCCTCGGGATCATCGCGGTTTATTACGTGATCGGCTTCAGCTTCAGTTCCCTGGGGGTCAAGGGCTCCCTGCCACCGATTGTGGCGGCTTGGCTGCCAGTGTTGTTGTCTCTTGGTGCAGGTGGTTGGTTGCTCAAACAGGCCAGCCGCTGATTAACCAAGGCAGAATCGACGTGCTTCTGTGAAATGGTTTGCTGAACACGCCTTTTGAGTTGGTCACTAGCCTTGGTTTCGCTGGCTTCGTGTTGCTGCTGCTGGCCATGCCCCTGGCCTTCTGGGCGGTTTCGAGCCAGTCCCGTGCTGGCTTGGTTTGCCTGCTGGTGGCCGTCGCCAACCTTCTGTTCACAGCTCAGCTGATTTTGCGCTGGTGGCAATCCGGCCACTTCCCAATCAGCAACCTCTACGAATCCCTCTGTTTTCTTGCCTGGGCTTGCACCCTCACCCAGTTGCTGGTGGAACGAGCCTGGCCTTCTCCCATTGTGGCGGCAGCGGCCACCCCCATGGGCCTTGGTTGCATTGCCTTCGCCAGCTTTGCCTTGCCCGGTCAATTGCAGTCAGCGGCTCCTCTGGTTCCCGCCCTGCGCTCCAGCTGGTTGGTCATGCATGTGAGCGTGATCATGGTGAGTTACGCCGCCTTGCTGGTGGGATCCCTGCTCTCTTTAGCGGTGTTGGTCACGGATCGCGACCAATCCCTGGAACTTCGGAGTAGTTCCATTGGCAGTGGTGGATTTCGTCAGGCGGCCTCGATCGCGCAGGGTGGTTCTTTTCAGCTGCAATCGGTCCAGCTCAGCACCAATGAACAACTCGACAGCCTCAGTTACCGCACGATCACGGTTGGGTTCTTGATGCTCACGGTGGGCATCGTGAGTGGTGCTGTTTGGGCGAATGAAGCCTGGGGCAGTTACTGGAGTTGGGATCCCAAGGAAACTTGGGCCTTGATTTGCTGGCTGGTGTATGCCGCTTATCTGCACACCCGCCTCAGCCGCGGTTGGCAAGGTCGACGCCCAGCTCTTGTTGCCGTGGTTGGTCTTGTGGTGATCGCTGTTTGCTACATCGGCGTAAATCTGCTGGGCATTGGTTTACACAGCTACGGCTGGTTTTTCTGAAATTCGGTAATTATTTAGGTAAATATTCTAACCACAATTTACTCATTCATATGAGGGATTGATTCTCTCGCTCAGATCCCTTCATTCGAGGGTTTATTCGCGTATGTTCAGTCTGTGACAACGGCACACGAACAGTGGAAGAGATTCTTAAGCTGTGGGCCTGGCAGCGAAAGCGGTTGCCACAAGGGGATTGAGGTCCACATCGACGCCCGCCGCCCCCCCGCCCATGACCATCAACCCTGGGGTGT
>NZ_JBGKDP010000164.1:0-7013 GCF_042954245.1 Parasynechococcus sp. | reverse complement strand
TGTTTTCTGGTTCAACACAAGAAAAACGACGGAAGCCAACACACGCTGCAACTCCAGGCGGCCAATCGCCGGGAAGCGCGCATCGTCGCCATGGAAACCGATGCCTGCGTGCGCCGATACCCAACCAGTGTGGATTCGATTCTTCAGGCCGCCTGACGTCGCCTGACCATTGATCGAACGCTCAGGTTGCAGATCCCTCGCCTGACTACCGATGCTGGAGATCAAATCGTTCAAGCCATCCGACCTCGACATGGTCACAGAGATGGCCCGTGAACAGGAGTTCGCTCCAGGGGTTGGGGATATCGAGATCTATGCCAACACCGATCGGCAGGGAATCTGGCTTGCCTGGCAAGACAATGCGCCGGTGGGCTGCATCGCCGCAGTCACTTACAACCCCAGCTACGCCTTCATCGGCCTATTCGTGGTGAAGCCGCAGCATCGGGGGCAGGGAATTGGCCGTCGCCTCTGGCAAGACGCCTTAAAAACCCTCAGCAGCGTGAAGTGCATCGGCTTAGAAGCGGCAGTCCAAATGGTGGGCTTCTACGAAAAAGCAGGATTTCAGAAGGACTGCGTCACCACACGCCGGCAGATGCTGTGCTGCAGCGATCAACCACAACACCCGAACAGCACCCTGCTCCACCGCAGCGACATCACCGTTGTGCCACTGCGTGAGATCTCACTCGAGGCGATTCAGCGCTACGACGAACGCCACGAAATCAGCCCGCGTCCCCATTTCCTTGAACTGTGGTTACGCCACCGGGCAGGAGACGTCTTTGTGGCCAGGGATGCCCAGGGGGAATGCCATGGCTACGTGCGCATTCGGCCCTGCCTGCTCCCCATCGGGGAAGGTTGGCGGGTGGGGCCCTGGCTGGCGGAAGATGCCGGTATGGCATCACTGTTGCTGAACAACGCCATGGACCGCCACAAGGGAGTCGTTCTGATCGACACCCCGGGGCATAACCCGTCTGCCAAAACGATCACAACGGCGAAGGGCTTCAAACCCATGGGTTCCACCGTGCGCATGTACAAGGGCGTGATGCCGGAGGAAGGCCACGACCGCAACGTCTATAGCTTGGCCTGCCTCGAGCTCGGTTGAATCCGAGGGTCGAGTAACCACTCCCTAAATTCCTGAGTCAGCGCATAACTGTCTTCAAAGCTTTGCGCTTGATCAAGATTGGCAATCCTGTGCATCACCTCGCTCACAACTTGAGCCCTGATGGAATCAGATTCAATTGACATCATCCCTTTAGGTATCGTGAACTGACGAGAACTCGGCCTGAATCATCAACATCAATCGCTCGGGCGATTTGTATTGCCTTGGCAAGGAGCGATGCAACAAACGCAAACGATCCCAACAGAGTGTTCGTTGAAGTTCAGCACTTGTTTTCCCCTGCTTGATCAGCATCTTCAAGGCCTTGCAGTACAGCGGATATTTGGCTTCAAGCTCTCCGATACTGAGATTGGATGTGCTCATAGTTTGTTCACTCCGCCGAGCAGAACTGTGCAATGAACTAGGCCATTGCATCGCCTCCCATATGGGGACAATCGCCCTGTCCCCGGATGGGGGTAGCTCAACGATCTAGTCCGCGCGTTAGATGGGCTTTGATTGCAATTTTGAGCGTGGAATCAATCGAAACCCACATCGCTAAAGACCGTGAGGAACTGGCCAAGGCGGAAGCCAGCGGAGACCAGGCCAAGGCGCGTCACTACGCCACCGAGCTCGAAGGGCTCGAAACCTATCGCAGCCACCATCCCGGAGAACACAAGGACCCCACCTCCCTCGAGGTGCATTGCGACCTGAATCCCGACGCTCCGGAATGCCGGGTCTATGACGACTGACGACGGTCGAAACCATACGGACCGGTTGGCCCGCAAGGATGGATAAAAGATGCAGGGAAGCGCATGGATCTGACCCCATACCTGCAGAGCGAACCCGCGTCTCCCGACGAAGAGCCCCTGCTTTCCGTTGCCATCAACGGAAGCATTGCCTTAGCAATGAAGGGACGATTCTTCCTGCGCTGTTTCTGCGAAAGTTTCAGCGAAAGATCTCGGATCGGCTGTGCCGTTACGGATGAAGAGTCCTGCTTGAGTTATCTCAAAAGGAATTCATTTGAACTGCTTCTCTGCACGGATCTGCTTGAAAAAGGAAATGGCTTTGAGTTAGCGCGCAAAGCCCGAGAACTTCAACCTGGCCTCAAGGTGGTGGTACTGGCGTTAAGCGATGCCATTCCGGTGGAGTACGACAACGCACCCTGGCTGGAAGCCGTGGTCGCCGAAGCCGACATCATCGAAGACCGCAAACCGCTTGAGGCAGCAGTGCTTGCGGTAATGGGACATCACTCCTACCGCAGCCCATCTCTGCGCTCGGATGAACTTCCCTATCTTAGCTGCCCGCGACTGACACCGCGGGAATACGAAGTGCTCGACCGCCTCGCCCGCGGCATGTCCGACCGGGAAATTGCGGAAGATCTCATCGTCACCGAAGAGACCGCGCGCACCTACACCAAGCGGCTGTTGCGCACCCTTGAAGTGAACAATCGGGTTCAGGCGGTGTTGAAGGGAATGCGCTGCGGCATGGTTCAAATCTGAGCGAAGGATTCACCCCAGATGGGGGTAGAGATCAAGACCCTGCCCAGGCGTCAATGGATAGCGATAAGTGATATCGCGACGAGATGGTAGCAGTCACCTTCACCCATGAACCATCCCTCGCAGAACTGCGAGAAACGGAAGCGGTGTACACCCGCGCCATGGAATACCTGGTGGCAGATGGTGTGAAAGAAGGGGAAGCCAGAGAGAGCGTCTGCTGGCAACGACTGAACCGACTGCATCAGGCCCTTCCAGACCGTTACGGTAATCCACGCGCGCTCTTCCTTTCACTTCAGGCGCATCAGCGAAGCCAGAAGGTGGATTAGTTGTCTCGGCACTGAATCAGACCATGGACAGTGAATATCAGCCGATCAGTCGGGTGGAACGGTACTGGCCGCTCACCCCTGGTTGCTCGAGGCCCAGGCCTGGAAACTGCTCCGCATTAGATACGTGCTGATGGGCCCAGAGCTCACTATCCACAATCCCGATCACCTCCAACTGATCATGCAGGAGTGGGCCGATCATCTGGTGGAGATAGATGACGCCGCACTTCGGCAAATGTGTGCATGGATCGATCGAAGCCGTCTGGAGGGTGAGCAGGGCGAGCTCTGACTCTCACCAAAGCAGCACGCGATAAACATCACTCCACCAGAAATTCACTGCGCAGGGCTCGCGCATCCTGAATGCGTTGGCCCATGGCGAGCCAACGGAGACGGGTGTTCAGCCAGGAGCGCAGTCGGGTTGAGGACACCGACTTGTTCAGCAGACCGTCCGAAGGCTCAGGCGTGCCAAAGGGAATGGTCATCAGCCGCGCGGGATGGTTCAGGCTAATCAGATCTCAGCCACGCCAGCCCCACTTTCAGCCGGTTCTCCCCTAAAAGGCAATGCGTGTTCGTGCGGATTGCCAGGGCCTGGCCCAGCCCCAAGACTGTGCGTATCGAAATCGGAGGCGTCCATGCGAGACAACGGTCCAACCGAGCAGACGTCAGAAGCAAGCTGACTTTCAGGCCCCTGCTCCAACAGTTTTCACACCTCTTGTTGGGTGCGCCCTTCGACAGGCCTTGTGCGAAAGGCCAGGCCGATCGGCACTCCATCTGCACCGTGCCAGGTGCCCTAAGGAGCTCCCATCCCCGACCCCTTGGAACATGGCCCCAGGCGCCATAAGCCAGACGCTTCGACCTTCCTTCAGCCACACCTGATGGATTGCGTCATGCACAAACGAGCGAGTTAGGCCGCCTGTTCATCGGAACAGGACGGCCACATCAACCCTGAACAACACCGTTCAGACACAGACCCCCGGCCCCCTCCGTCACAGGGACCGGGGGTCTGCTGCTGAATCAGGCCTTGCGCTTCTGATCGGCCTGCCGCAGTTGCTCGCGCAGGATAATCGGATCATCACAGTGGGATCTGCGGTAGAGCGCTTTGATGTTGCGTGACTCCTCATCGAGCAACTCCAGCTCAACCGCATCCGCCATTCCAACGGTGAAATCTTCGATCTGGCGGTCTTCAAACTGATTCTCCAGAGCCATCAACTCCTTCAACGAATCACTCATATAGAGACAACTCGACGCCATCAATTTGAGGTTTTCTCGAATCTTGATGTCGGCCTGCTCGCGAACATCCCGCGCCTTTTCCAGCGTGGCAATCAGATCACCACTGGCCTCCTCCTCAATCGTTGCCGCAGAGACTGTTGAGGTTGTTGCACAACCCAGCACCAGCACCAACAGCAACGCCAGAACGGATTGCAGAACCTTCATCGGAACCCCAGAAGACAGGTCACGTTAAGGGGAGTCATAAGACGACGTCCCCTCAGATGAGGGAGACATCGCTTTGGATCACCGCCCCACAACCCCTCAAGTGGGTGATGTGTGGCCCTCAGGTTTTGCCGATGCTGATGGAACACGAGGCGAGGAGAACCCAAGACCATGACCAACACAACCACCAAAGCTCAACTGCTCGATCTGCTGATCGAACCGCTGAAGGGATGCAAAGGGCTCTACGCCCATCGACAGAACCTGATGCAACGGGTGATGCGCATCCCGGATCTTGAGGTGCGCAATTACCTCGATCGCCTCAAGGCAAGCCATTTCCCAGGCACCTAGGCCCTTAAGAGCCCAGGAGTGCAATTCTTAAGGAATGCCGAGAGACGCAAAGAAAGCCAAGCCCATATCGGTTGTCGCAGCCCGGTCCAAGCTCGGATCCATAGGACGGCTGCAGTTTCAAACGTGATCCCATGGCCGAAACACTTCGTCTGCTCTATTCCGTTCAAGGAAATGGAACCGTGGAATCTATCGGCAATCATCTTTATCGGGTCTGCCGACCAGCCGGATGCACCGTTGCGATGGGACTCAGCAACGCGCTTTACCTGAGCCGCAACGTGCCTGAAGTGGAACACAACCACCACTCACATCGATGACACTAAAATTCGCCCTAGCTATGGAGCGAATCATCAAGCCGGAACAATCCCCATCACCCGGCCGATAGCACCAGATCTTGATGCGTTGGCTCGACAACACCTATCCAGCCCCAGATCTAGGGAGAGCAATATCTCTTATGCAGAGCCCTTGATTACACGTCAACGCTACATGTGGTGGCCATCGGGGTTATGTTGAGAGACCCCATCACCCGGCCCGCTCCTTCGGCGGGCTTTTTTTGTGGCAGCACCCCAGATGTAGCGCCGGGGCAACACTCTGCAGCCGAGTCACAAAAAAGGAGGGTTCCCTAGTCCCTCCCCTGTTCGACGCAGTTTCCCCCTGTTCTGAGCCGGGGGTTACCTGTTCATTCTGTATCCTCAGGAACCAAACGCCATCGGTGATTGCACCTAGACAACGGTCGCATCAGCGATCAAGTAGGCCGGCGTCGATCGTGGCTTCGGGATTGAGCTTGATCAACATCCAAAGCAACATGGCCGAGCAATCTCGATCACTCACGCCATAGTCATATTTCCAGTCAGCGACCATCTCCTTGAGCTCATGTTGAGCCTGGGTGATCAACTCATCGTTCCATTCCTGCGCCAATCCATTCACTCCTCTTCGAGATCCTCTTCTGTGACGTAGAAGGGTTCATCAGAGCCGGGCTGATCGTTTTCCAACACGAGCACCTTGAGCAAATCATCGCTCTCAAACACAAAGAGGCTATCCTCATCGGGATGCACCCCCTTCATTTCGGGATGCTGATTGATGAGGCGCTTTAGCCGGCGCTTCTCCTTCCAGAACTTGTACCCCTTTTCAACCAGATAAACCGTCAGAGCCAAGTTCACCAGCACGAGGGCGAGGAACTCCAGGGCCTGCATAAATCACAACCGGGTTTGATGACCCTAGCTAGAGAAGCACGAAGCGCCATAGCAAGCGATACCAAGCGTCCAAAGGCACGGAGAGGACGGGACAGGGCGACGACGACGGCCCATCATGAGAATGATTCTCGAATCTCGAGGAGGTTGCGATGGGCCAAGTGTGCCTGATTTCAGGCCCCCCGGGGTGCGGGAAAACAACCTGGGCGCTTCAAAGCCTTCAGCAGCATCAAGGCGCCTGCGCCTACCTGCGGCTGGAGGGAGACAAGGAGGCGGGGCTCGAGCAGGGGGCAGACAGCGGAATCGACCTGGCCTGGCTCAAGGACCAGGTGCCCAGACTTGAGGAGCCGTCGATAGCCAACACGACAGATCTGAAGCAGGACAACGATGGGCTGACCCTGATCGAAGTGCAGCAGTTCCACCCCCCTAGCCAGGAGGGCATTGAGGGTCTCGGAGACGACGTTCGCTCCAAGCTGGAGGCCTTGCAGCTGCACCCCGACCAACTCGTTCACTTCGGGCGAGACCCTGAATTGCCCGCGAAGGACACCTTGGAGTTCAGCAAGCTCGAGGCCTGGCACACCTCTCTTTCGGGTTGTGTCTGGGATCCCAACAGCCTGAGCAGCTTCTGGTTTGAACTCGTCAACGGTGCCTACGGCGATGTGTACCGCGCCAAAGGCCTGATGAATCTTCCTGACGGGCGGGCATTTTTCTGCAATTGGATGGTGAGCCAGGAGGCATCCCAGTTCCTGCCCCTGGACACCACGGCACCGCCGCAGGGTCGCCCCAGTCGAACCTCAGAGCTCGTTGTTCAGGGAAAGGCACTCAACCCTGAAGGGATTCAAGCCACCATCAACGACTGTCTGCTCGCGGATGACGTGCTCTCCATGCAGCAACAACAACTCACATCGCAAGGCTGATTGACATGAACCACGCCGTCATCTCCTGTTTACACGCCAACCTGGCCGCTGTGGAGGCTGTGCTCAACGACATTGACTCCCAGGGCATCCAAACCATCACCTGCCTTGGAGACCTTGTGGGCTACGGACCCCAGCCCAATGAAGTGGTGGAACTGGTGCGTCAGCGCGAGATTCCCACCTGCCAGGGTTGCTGGGACGAGGACATGATTGACGGCTTGAAT
>NZ_JBGKDP010000163.1:0-1749 GCF_042954245.1 Parasynechococcus sp. | reverse complement strand
CCGCCCATGTCGAACTTCATCATGTCGATCTGGGCCGCCCCCACCTTGAGGTTGTAACCGCCGGAATCAAAGGTGAGGCCTTTGCCCACCAGGGCGATGCGGCGTTTCACCTCGCCCTCGGGGCGGTAGATCAGGTGTATGAGGTTGGGGGGCAGATCGGAGCCCTGGCTCACCGCCAGGAAAGCACCCATGCCCTTGGCTTCGCAGTCGCTTCGCTCGAGTACCTTGAGCTCAAGGCCATGGTCCCGGGCTATGCCAGCGGCCGTGTCGGCAAGAGCGGCAGGTGTGACCACATTCGGAGGGGCAGCCACCAGCTCCCGGGCCAGTTCCACACCGGAGCAGGTGGCATTGACCGCCGCAAAACCGGCGGCGGCGGCGGGGTCAAGGTCGATCAGCTCCAGGGCCTCGGGGATCCGGCGCGGGTCCGGCTCCTTGCGGAAGCGCTGGTCTTTGTAGAGGCAGAGCCGCACCGCTTCAGCGCAGATGCGGGCGGCTTCCGTTGCATCGGTTCCTGTCCAGGGCAATTGGAGGCCGAGGCTGCCCTCACAGCCGATGGCAGCCTTGGCGGCCTTGGCGGCGGCGGCACGCAGGCGGTCGGTATCGATTCCGTCGCTCTCGCCTAGGCCCAGCACCACCAGGCGCTGCGGGCCCCCGCCCAGGGGCGTGATCACCAGCTGGTCTCCGGGCTTGCCTTTGAACTTCTGCTGCTTGAGAGCATCGGTGACGCCGCCAAAGCGTTGTTCCAGGGCTGTTGCCGTGGCATCGACATCGCCCTGGGGCAGCCCCACCGCCAGCACATCGCCGCTCCACTCTTGCAAGTCGGTGGAGGACAGGGAGAAGCGCATGGGTGGACGCATCAACAAAAGATGAGCGTAGCGATCCCGTGCGTTGGCTTCGGCCTTAGACCTCTGCGGTGAAGGGGGTGGCCCAGCGTTGGCGGGTTTCCTTGTTGAACGGCGGCCACCAGCGTTGGATCAGCTGTTGTTCCAGGGCTCGTCGGGCCCGGGTGGCCCGGGGCACATCGCAGCTGAAGCGGATGCTCAGCTGGGTGCTCAGCTCACAGCCTTGCAGGGTTTCGCCGTAAGCGGCGAGGTAGGCCTTGCAGTCGTGATCGCCTTTCCAGCGGCGCTCGGCGGCCAGGGTTTCGCCCACATAAAGCAGGAGCGGCTGCTCCAGCTGGGATGGCCTGTCCATCACCAGGTAGATCGCTGCCCCGCGGTGGGATGGTTCTGGCCAGCGCCAAAAACTCATTGCCAGGGGTGTCAGTGCCAGTGGATCGATGGCCGCAGCGGCGTCATCGGGGCTGGTACCGAACAGATCCCCCTGGGCCGCGCCGGCGCTTTCCCTGCGGAACAGCGGCGCCTGATGGGCATGCAGCCGCTGTTGCCAGGCGAGCAGCTGTTCCCGTTGCAGAGGCAGGTCGGGCCCGTTGCTGAAGGCCAGCGCACCGGTGGAGAACAGATCCCCCTGCATCAGGGCCGCGGCAGGCTGGGCCCGGCGCGGCGGCTGCCGAAACTCACACGGCCGATCAGGGCTTCCACGCTACTGGCGGGCAGGCAGAGCCGCTCCTGCAGATCGGCCAGGTTCTTGAAACCGGCGCGTCGGCGCTCCCGCAGCAGGTTGGCCAGCCGTTGCTCCGGCCAGCCGAGCAGCGCCAGCTGATCGGTGCTGGCGTTGTTGAGGTCGATGGGAGCGGCCTGCGGCTGCAGTGGAGCATCACCGTGCCACTGGAAGAGGAGATGGGGTGTC
>NZ_JBGKDP010000162.1:0-5284 GCF_042954245.1 Parasynechococcus sp. | reverse complement strand
AAAATGGCAGCCTTTAAAGAAAAAAGAGTTAGATTGTAGTTATAGATTGGAAAATCTATCTCGTTTTCGACTCAATGTGTTTTTCGATCGCGGAAAAATTGCCTGCGTGATGAGAGCGCTTAGTAGCAAGCTACCCAATTTTTCTGCTTTTGGATTACCCGAAAGCCTCCAGCAACTTTTGAATGACCCTCACGGTCTCATGCTGGTTACTGCACCAACAGGATTAGGAAAAACAACAACTCTGGCAAATTCGATTGACTGGATTAATGCCAATCATTCACACGATTGCTGATCGTTGAAGATCCAATCGAATTTATTTTTAATAACAAAAACTGCCTTGTAAGGTAGCGAGAAGTCAGCGAAGAAACCTCTTCATTTTCTAACGCATTGCGCTCTGCACTTTGGGAAGAGCCTGACATCATATTGGTAGGTGAGATGCGTGATTTTGAAACGATTAGCCTGGCAATTACTGCTGCAGAAACAAGCCACCTCGCCTTGGGTACCCTGCACACATCTTCTGCGTCGCAGACAATAAATCGAATTATTGATGTTTTCCCAACGGCTCAACAACAGCAAATCAGAGTACATCTCTCTGTATCCTTGATAGGATTTATCTCTCAAATACTCTGCAAGACAACAGACAAAAAGAGAAAGCTTACTGCTGAAATCTTGATCAATAACCATGCTGTAAGCAATCTGATACGTAAATCCAAATCTTCACAGATTTACTCCCAGATCCAAGTTGGCGGTAAATTTGGCATGTAGCCCCTGGAGCAAGCTTTTTCCAGCTGGTCGACGAAAGTTTGATCACCAAAGAAGAAGCTTTTCACACATGCAACCGCCCGAATGTACTGACAAGTCTCCTCGATAGTACTCAGCAAAGATGGCCAATTATGACTGCCTGAAAGACAAAAGTCTTCGAGATAGGCTAAAAATAGTCAGAAAAAAATGACCTAGGTCTAATTCCTCATTCACAAGCCCCATAGAAAATAATCTTTCTCCGGGTCAGTCCAGACCTAATCCAAGCCCCATAAACAAAGAGTCTGCTTCACAAGAAAAGCCCCGCCGCGTCAAATCTGGAACCACTCCCGCGCGCAAGTGGTATCCCAAGCCTTCCACAAAAGATCTGGCTATATCAACCAAACAGCTGGCATCAATGATCCGTACTGGCCTACCACTACTGGAAGCTCTCAACATTATCTCCAGCAGCTCTGACAATAAATCTCTCAAAAGTATCTACAAAGAAAACTCGATTGGCATCAGCAAAAGAACAACACTTCTAGACAATCTAGCACTTTATTTAAATATTTTCGATGAGATGTACTTAGCTCTTGTCTCAGCAGTAGAAACTGCAGAAAAGCTACCGGAGGTCTTGGATCGTGAATCAAAGCTGTTGGAATCTCTAGCCAAAATCAAAGGACAAATCAGAAGTGCAATGGCTTACCCGATTGGCATCTCTGTGATCACATTCGTTGTTGTCATCATTACGCTGATCTATGTCATGCCAGTTTTTGTTGAAATGTATTCAAAGTCAGGAGCTGATCTTCCTGACTTGACTCAATTTCTTGTGGATGCTTCCAGTATCATCACTGATCCGATGTTTTTGGTGAAACTCCTACCGATCAGCGTCATCAGTTTTTTCATTATTCGTATTTTATCCAGACAAGAACCGGTTCCCCTATGGAAAGACCGCTTGTTTCTGGAAATTCCAGTTGTTAGTAGTCTTATCATCAAGTCATCTCTGGCGAATTTTTTCAGAACACTCTCATCACTCAACGATGCTGGCGTCCCTATCCTCGAAGCACTTCAAATATCAAAAAGAATATTGTCAAACCTGGTGTTTAAAAATGTGATCACCAAAATATATTATGAATCGAATCCGGGCAACCAATCCACAAAGCTCTGGAAAGAGATAAAATTATTTCTGTCACGTTCACGTCGACGTTTCGGATTGGGGAAGAAACAGGTGGGCTGAGCGAGATGGTGAATAAATTGGCTGATTTTTACGAAGACGAGGTTTCGGAAAGCGTTAAAGCTCTCACATTAATTATGGAACCGCTGATGATTCTCTTTGTTGCAGGAGTTGTTGCCGTCGTGCTCATTGCAATGTATCTACTGATGTTCTTCATGTTTGAGACCATCCAATAAAAAGTTACGCAAATACGATCAATTCCTACGATCGAATCGTTGCATAAAGCACCTTAAATTTTGCCTGCTGCTTCTTGTGATCCACCAACGGTTCGGGGTAGTCGCGCCGTTCTAGGGATCCGATCTCACCACTGAGCAGATCTTTAGTGTTCACATGGCGGAGCTCCGGCACCCACTGGCGGATGTAGTCGCCAGCTGAATCGAACTTGGAGGCCTGGGTGGCAGGGTTGAAGATGCGCAGGGGCTTCGGGTCCATGCCACTGCTGGCGCTCCATTGCCAACCACCGTTGTTAGCGGCCAGGTCACCGTCCACCTCCAGTTCCATGAAGGCGCGCTCGCCCCAGCGCCAGTCACAGATCAGGTCTTTGACCAGATAGGAGGCCACAATCATGCGGCAGCGGTTGTGCATCCAGCCGGTCTGGTTGAGCTGGCGCATGGCGGCATCGATGATCGGCATACCGGTCTGCCCCTCTTTCCAAAAGTCGAACCAGTCCTCGTTGTTGTCCCAGGGAAAGCTGTACCACTGCTCGCGGTGAGGCCCATCCGCCAGTTCCGGGAAATGGAACAGGGCCTGTTGGTAAAACTCGCGCCAGCCCAGCTCCTGCTCCCACACAGCAATGGCCTGCAAGTGCTCCTCGCTGCGGGCTTGATCACGGGAGTTCTGGGCAGCACACCAAGCCTGGCGGGGGCTGAGCGTGCCAACGCTCAAGGCAGCACTGAGGTAAGAGGTGCCGGGAGTCCCGGGAAAATTGCGGTGAGGCTCATAGCCGAACAAAGGCCCATCACAGAAGGTGGTGAGTTGCGCCAGGGCCGCCGCTTCTCCAGGGCGACAGGGGCAAATCTCGGTGCCTTGGAACCCATGGCTGTCCCGCAGAGCGGGCAGGGGATTACCAGCCGGCACCAGCTCCGGCGGCAGATCCACCAAGCCTGACGGCGCTGCAACGGTGGCTGGCTTTTGAGCCAGCACCTGGCCGCGCCAGTTGCGCAGGAAGGGTCCATACACGCGGTACGGATCGCCAGCGCCGGTCTTGAGCAGCTCCGGAGCGATCAGCAGTTGATCCCAATCCACCACCACCCTGCGGCCATCAGCCTGCAGCGTTTTGGCCACCTGGTGGTCCCGCTCACGGGCATAGGGCTCCACATCGCGGTTCCACACCACAGCCTCAGCACCGATCTGCTGCGCCAGCTGCGGCAACACCGCCATCGGGTCGCCCTCTAGCACCAGCAGGCGACTGCCGGCCTCCCGCCAGCGCTGCTGAAGTTCCACCAGACTCTCAATCAGAAACCACTGGCGGGACGGCGCCATCGGCGGCAGATGCTCCGGCGGGTTGATCACCTGGGGATCGAGCACATAAACGCCCGTCACCGCCGGACTGATCTCCGCAGCAGCCACCAATCCAAGATTATCCGCCAGACGCAGATCGCGGCGGTGCCAGAATAGAATCCGAGAAATGGTCATCCAAGGCCGAGAAGCTGCTTGGCGCGGAACCAGGCGGTAACGCTTTTGCCATCGAGCCATTCATCGCCCGATGCCCACGCTGCATCCAGCTGCGCTGGACTCATCAACACCACCTCCAGGTCTTCGTCGTCATCGCCCGCGGGTGGGTTCTCCAAAGGGGTGAGCTGCCGGGCCAGGAAGCAGTGGATCACCTCATCGGAATAGCCAGGGCAAGGCAGCATCGGACTCAGCACATCCCACTGCGCAGCTCTGTAGCCGGCTTCTTCCCCCAGCTCCCGCTCCATCGACTCTAATGGATCTTCGCCTTCTTCAAGCGTGCCGGCGGGGAATTCGAGCAGACGGGCCTGAACTGCGAAGCGGTACTGGCGCAGCAACACCACCTGTCCATCGTTTGTGATCGGCACCGCTAGGGAAGCGCCGGGGTGACGAATCATCCCGAAGGTAGCCTTCACCCCCATCGGCAACTGGATCCGGTTGCTCTCGAAACGGAGCTTGCGGGCATCCACCGCCTCAACGGTGTCCAGCAACTCAAAGGGCTCCGGGGCCGGCAGCGGCGGCATGGGGTAAGGCGAGAAGAGTCACCAGCATGGCGGTTGCGTGCCCTGCATCGCTTGCAGCAGCGGTTCCAGCACGAAACTGCGCAGGTGCAGCCGTGGATGAGGAAGCATCAGGTCAGGGTGCTCAAGACGAAACTCACCCCAAAACAACAAGTCAAGATCCAAGGGGCGTGGTCCCCAGCGCTGTTCCCGTGAACGGTCACGGCCGAAACGCCATTCGAGCCCGTGCAACCGCTGCAGCAATGCCAAGGCCAACGGCTCGGAAGGGAGAAAGATGAGGCCCTTCACCAGCACCACCGCATTGAGATAGTCAGGCTGATCAACCGGTCCGACGGGGGTGGTCTCCACAAGCTGCGACCAGCAGAAGCAGAGCTCTTGACCAGCCCAAAGCCTGAACATTTCCTCCAGTAGAGGCCTCACCATCACGAGAGTCTGACGCGGCGATCCGAGCGTACTGGGCTCGTTCGCCCCCAGCGCCACCGCAACAAAAGGGTCATCGATGAGGGGCATCAGCGAGACTGGCGCGCACGAACGGGCTGAACGCATCCATGGTGGCAACCGGAGTAGCGGTAAAAGACGACCAGGCCACCCGTGCCTTTCCGCTAGCGGCGATCACGGGCCATGGCACGTTGAAGTTGGGCCTTCTGCTGGCAGCCGTGGACCCTGGGTTGGGCGGGGTGGTGATCGCGGGGAGACGCGGCACCGGCAAATCAGTTTTGGCTCGGGGCCTGCATGCCCTGCTGCCCCCCATCGACATCCTCGATGCCGATGGGGGTGTGGGGCGCAACCTCAATCCCCAGAACCCGGATGAATGGGACGACGCCACCCGTGAGCGAATCACAGGCGAAGCACCCTCCACGGTCATTCCCGCCCCCTTCGTACAGATCCCCCTTGGCATCACCGAAGACCGGTTGGTGGGAGCTGTGGACGTGGCCGCTTCACTCTCCAGCGGCAGTGCAGTCTTTCAGCCGGGACTGCTGGCGGATGCTCATCGCGGCGTGCTCTACATCGACGAGCTCAATCTTCTCGATGACGGCATCGTTAACTTGATGCTGGCGGCGGTAGGCAGCGGCGAGAACCGAGTTGAGCGGGAAGGTCTCAGCCTTAGCCACCCCTGCCG
>NZ_JBGKDP010000161.1:0-4327 GCF_042954245.1 Parasynechococcus sp. | reverse complement strand
TCACCTGCTGAGTTTTTGAAAAAGCCCAGTCGGTGCCGGAGGCAAGCTGACCCTTTTGCAGGTCCAGCGGCGGGCTGTGTGTCGCGCCCCTGTAGCAGCGCAAAGTTCGGCCGTCGCGGTGCAGCTGGCAGACGACATTCGATGTGCGATGGCATATCGAATGTCGTCGAGCCGGTGCCAATTATCCCGCCCAGTGCTCACGGTGCGGTGCTTGGGAACTGATGTTTGTTGGTTGTCGATGGCCAGCTGAAGAACGGTGTCCCACCAGAAATCGGGTGGAGCTGACAATGCCTCAGGGCCGCTGCTAACAGGCCAGTAGTAGTGAACGCCTGACGACCAGTATTTTCCCAGCACGATCACCTGCCGTCCAGGAGAGAAAAACTGCTCGAGCTGCTCGCCCGCTCCGGTGCTCTCGTTGAAATGGAAGTGTCCGGCGGTCAGCCCTTGATCAATCGCCTGGTCAACCTGCGCCGGGCTAGGAGCGAACAGCAGCTTGAACCGTGAGAGATCTGTATCTCGCTGCACGCGCCAGGTTGAAACGCCTTCTGGGTGGAGGTCCAACTGCCGAGAACGCTCGATTGCTGATGGGCCGTCAAAGTCGACGCACCACAGCCGATCGCAGCGGACACCGCAAGCAACCACCCCGGGGTGGCTGGAAACCTCTGAGACGCTGAATCCAGGGTGAGTCGTCCACGCTGAAAGCATCGGAGCCTTCCTTGATTAACCCCAACCAACGGGCAAGAGGCAATGCTGAAGGCTGATGGGCTCAAACCGTTTCAAAACGGTGGGGTCGATCATGGCCACCTCCGTTCTGGGCCACAGTTCGGGCTACACCAACCCCTAAGGGCCATCTCAACGTCAGTCTCTGAAGTGTGTTTGGGTTGTTTGCACGACTGCCCCAGTGGCAGTAGGTCACCTAAACTGCGATCACTCCTTGGCAGGGAGGGATGGCAGCTGGCCGGTATTCGGTTGGTTGCCATCCCTTTTATCTGCCCACTCCTTGTAGCTCTTCGCGAATGACCTCAGCGGCTCTGCGCTGAATCATTCCCCGTCAGGCGAGCTTGGCGCGCACACCATTCACCTCCCAGAGGAAGGCGCTGTTACTACTGAAGCCCGCTTGGTAGTGGATGTCCTCCTCGAGGACATCACCGCGTAGGCATTTCAGGGTTCGCTCTGAAACACCGCAGACGGTCGCAGCCTGTGGCGTTCGAAGCCAAAGTTCTTGTGGCATGAGTAATGAAACAGATAAAGGTCTGAATCAAGCCCCCCACCAAATAGAACTTGTAAAGAGATTTTGGTCCAGATCACCCGACCATCTGGATAGTTTCCTTTCTCGCGAAAGGGATGGGCTGAGTCAGAGACTCTCCGGAGGGCGATGATTGGCTCCAGGCCCTCTTGCTCGGAAACAAGATTGGCTTGATGTGAAAGACGATGACACATATCATGCCAAGGCGCAATATTCCCACCAAGCGATAACCACCAGTTACCCTAGTAGTTTCAGCCAGATTGCAGGGCTTCGTTGTACTTCTTTTCAGCCTCTTCTGGCTATTTTCTGTTCATCCAGCTCGAATAACATTTGAGATGCGTTTCGACACTGTGGCCCATAAAAACCGCTGCCTGCTTGCAGTGAAGTGGACAGCGTGAAATTTATGCGCCCGCCAAGCCCAACCGTGACGCAATCCATACGGTTTCAATCCTGGATTCTTCTTAACTAATTCTTGCCAGGGTTTATATCGCTGAAGGATTTGGGCATAAGCAGCACCCACCTCCCGGTAACTGTTGCGCTCGGCCACCCTATCGATCTGATTTTTCACGGGACGGGGGAGGCCGATTCGTCCAGAACGGAATAGTTGGGCAACCCTGCGAGCTTCGCCGGGCTGACCCTTCAGGTCGAGGCCCAGGACGAGGCGCTCCTCCTTCTCTGCCCCGGACTGCAGAGCGCGGACGTCCCTCTTCAGCTCACCGCCGACAAAGACGTCTCCTCCTTCGTCGACATCGAGCAAACAAATCTCTCCCTCGCGCAACCCGTAGAAGCCGAGCATTGCCGTCATCAACCAAAGTTGCTCCTTCCCGTCCTCGAGCATCCGATCAAGCAGCCACTGGAAAGCGTCAGGCTTCAACGGGACAGTCAGCTGCTTTTTCTTCTGCCGGTAGTGGGAGGTGATCCCACCAACTCCTGACGCTTGACCATCGACAACGGCATCTACCGCGCCGGGAATCCCAGATCGTCGCAGCAGAACAACAGGAAGACGCTCACGTCCTGCAGCTGGCGCTTCCGGCCTTGGCCGCCGGGAGGGCAATCCGCAAAATGCAACGCGGCGTAGCGACGCATCAAACCCGGCCCGTCGGTGATCTTGGGCTTGGAGCCCATCACCTCTTTCACACGCCTCAGCCTGGTCCGCAAATCAGAGAGGGTGCTGCTGCGCCGGTTGGAGCGGGACTCGAAGAATCGATCGCAGGCAGCCTCCCAGTTGAGCGCCTTGGTGACCTTGGTGGTTCCGGTGCTGTGGACGGTCAGCTCAGCGCGTGCGGTGACGGCTTTGTCCCAGTCCATGCCGCCATCGAGATATTCCCAGAGCTGGGCCACCGCCTCAAGCATCAGCCGGGTGTTCTTTCTGGCCCAGATGATGTCGAGCTTGGTGCTGCGCCTGTTGCGGTCTTCCAGGATCTGAACGAGCTGGGCCCGACCACGGCTTTCGCTGAGGCTCCAGCCCTTGCCGTGCTCGGCCTTCAGCGTGCGGCGGAGGGCCTGCTCCCAGACGGCGACTGGATTTTTCTTTCGGTCCGCCACTATGGCCCAAATGCTCGGGTGTGGCCCAAAGTGTGGTCCAAATGGTCACGACACGCTTGGACAACATGTGGCCCAGACTCGGAAGACCTCAGCTATAAAGCGGGTTCTAGGCAGTGATTTCAGTCCCTTATGGAAATCGGCTGAACATATGACCAACTGCTTTCTAAGCAGTTGGTCGATGGTTCGAATCCATCAGGGGGCGTCTACGACGAAGCTACTCCGACGAAAACGTCTCGGAATGGTCCAAACGGGTTATGGACCCCCCCGGAGTGTCGAGGGGCATCGATCCAATCAGACGATCAGCTGTAGGCCTTGGCGATTAGGGGGCCAGCTTGCTCATCTGACAGCACTCGAGTGAGCTCCCAGTCGAGGCACTCGGCCCATTCCGCGGCATGCTCGTAACAGGCATCAGCGCTGTCTGCCTCCACGAGGATCCAGCCTTCAACAGAGTCAGGTGCATGCCAACGCTTCCAAGGCTTGCACTCGGGGAAAGGCGCGCCCGTTGCCAGGAACTTCTTGGCAGCAATTTCGTGGTAGCCGGTCTTGAAAGACCAATGCATCAAAAAGGTCATTGAAGGTATTGAAGCCAACGAACATTCCCATAGGCCAGACATCCTGTCTGTGAGGGCGAACACGGAGGGATGGAACACTGCAAGCCCTTCCCTCAATCGTTATCGGCAGTCGTCTTGCATCCAGCATCAAGCGCGGTTACATGGGCCCATGCAGCCAGATGGCGGAATGCCAGAGCTTCTTAAGCGTCAGATTGACCACCTGGAAACCGCCATTGACCTTTCGGCGGACTGGCTTGAAATTCAATATCTGATGGTTGAGCTCGATCAGATCAAAGCTCTGTATGAGGAGGCGGAATCAGAGGCTGCTTAAGCGGGTGTTGACATAAGCCTCAGAGCAAAACTCCATAGAGTTCAGCAACACGTCATGCCAGCTTTTTCAGCTTTATTGATCCGAACCTGTCAACGTATGCGTGACTGACGTGCCATGGCATGAATAACGAGCAGCAGGCTGAACTCGAACGCCTTGAGCGTGTGCTTGCGGTAGCCAAGCGGAACGGGAACGAGCTCTTCATTCAGAACATCGAACGGGAGATCGCCGCCGTTCAAAGGGGTGAAAGCTCCCCCCTCATCGACGAATACCTCACTGAGGAAGAACGGGCATCAAGGGGCGTCGAAAACCAGACCGAAGTCTGATGAGATCGGTTGCCCCCGCATGGTTTCCCAGGGTTTGGCTTCAGCCACAACTGAAGGCTCACTTAAGGCTGCAAGAACGGGCGCAATGACCATCGCCCCCGGATCCACGCGAGATCAAGACCCGGCTTCAGGCGACTAACAGGCATGCCATCCCAACAATCGATCGTTCAGGCCCTCAAAGCAATACGCCTTAATGCTGATGACTTTGTAGCCGGAAGGAACAAAACTATGGGCATCGAGATCGGAAGAGCCCATGACGGCCGACACTCCACCTGAGCAAGCCGTAAAAGTCGCCTGACTTTTAGGTCCCTGCTCCAACAGTCTCATAAAT
>NZ_JBGKDP010000160.1:0-5041 GCF_042954245.1 Parasynechococcus sp. | reverse complement strand
CCAACGGTAAACGCTGGGTAGCCATGTGCGGAGTGGATAACCGCTGAAAGCATCTAAGTGGGAAGCCCACCTCAAGATGAGTGTTCCCATGGGGTAACCCAGTAAGGTCACGGGAAGAACACCCGTTGATAGGCTCTATGTAGAAGTCCAGTAATGGATGCAGCAGAGGAGTACTAATAGACCGAGGGCTTGACCAACATTTTGGTTCTTGCCTGAAGACTCATTTCTTTGTTTGATTCAGACGTGCAGCGTTAGTTGCAGATCCTATGCAGTTCTCAGGGTTCAACCCTTGAGAATATTTAACTATCCTGGTGTCCATGGCGGTGTGGTCCCACTCCGATCCATCCCGAACTCGGTTGTGAAACGCATCAGCGGCGACGATATTTGGGGGGTAGCCCCTTGAGAAAATAGCTCGATGCCAGGTAAAACATTCTCTCAATAAGGTGCTGCTACTGATTACTTCAGCAGCAACATTTGCAAAAAAGCCACCTCATATTAGGGTGGCTTTTTTGTTGTAAAATTTTAGTAGTCTTTCGTGCCCATCTGTGCCAAGACGTTCACTTGTTCGACGATTAAGTGGGCAGATTTGGCAGGCCTGTCAGCGTTGGAATAACGCTGAATGTGTTGATTTAAGTGCTGCTTTTGCGTATTTCGTTCTTCAGTCGTTCTTTCCGCTGCTTTTAATCGCGTTATCTGTCGCTGCACGGGTGTTTGGCAGAACGGACAGTATGGACAATGTGTTGGCCTCGGTGACGCAGGTCTTGCCGCCATCAGCAACCAGCCTGGTGGATTCCACCTTGCGTGGCTTGGTGGATCAAAATTTTGGGGCAGGAATTCTCGGTATTCTTGTTTTACTTCTCACAGCTAGTAACGCTTACTTAACGCTCCAGCGCGGCGCTGATCGGCTGTGGTCTGAGATTCTGCCTGAGCCATCAATCGGTTTGTCTTGGTGGCAACAAGTTGGGCAGTTTTGTAGAACGCGTGTCGAAGCTTTTTTGACAGTTTTTGCTATATCTATTTTGATTATTTTCCAGCAGTTGGTGCTCAGCATCGGGCAGCTGCCAGAGGACATTGTTGGTATTTTGGATGAATTTATTCCAGGTTTTATAGGGTTTGTGCGCTCTAGTCCCATTCTTCCTCTCGGGCGAATTCTTGTTCCCGCCTTGATCTTATCCTTGATGGCCTGGCTGCTTCAGGTGGTGTTGCCCAGCCGTCGTATTCCTGCAGTTCCTCTCATTCCTGGTGCACTATTGATTGGATTCGGTCTCGCTTTCCTCAACAAAATTCTGAGCCTGAGTATTGTTTCCCTGGGTAATCGCTATCAGGCCTATGGCGTGATCGGTGGTGTTTTGGTCTTGACGCTTTGGGTTTGGTTGGTGGGTGTGATTCTTTATTTTGGCCAGTGTTTAAGTGTGGAATTAGCATCAGTTCGTTTTGCGAAAGCTCGGCTCGGGGAACCGAACAGCGTGACGCCTTGAACTTTGATTCAACTCTGCGAAGCTGATTCAACGGACTTTCTCCGTTGAATTCAATGAACCGACCACTAGCAGTGTTTTGGATTGCAGCTGTTTTGCTGCTGCTGGTGCCAACCGCTGCCGGTCGTCTCTTGCTTGATCTCGCCGGTGGTGTGCTTCTGGCTCTTTTGGCGCTTCCCTTGATCCTCTCGGGGTTTGGCTGGATTGGTTGGAAGATTTTGCAATCGAGGATGATCAGCTGTACCGCCTGCGGTGCTACCGGTTTGAAGGGGGCTGCAGTCTGTGCGGTCTGTGGCACTCCCTATGCCAATGCGGGAGACACTCCGGCCAGTTCTGCAGCACCGTCCACACCTGCCAGTGATCTCACCATTGATGTGGTCGCTCAGGACGTGGATTCCGAGTCCTGAGCCTGCAGCTGCCGTTCTCGCAGGAACAAGAAAAATGGAGCAGCGCAGGCAAAGGCCACGCCAAAACTCAAGGGGATGGCCAGCCACCAGCCTTTGATCTTCTGACGTGGCCCTTCCACACAGATCCATAGTGTGACGGCACTGGCTCCTACCAGCAGGTCAGCGCTCAAGGAGCGTGAGGCGGCTGTGCTGCTGGCATCGGCGATAAATCGTGTCAAATCAAAGGCCTGTCCACCCCCTTCAGCGATGAACTCCAGGTTGGCCTTCCAGGGCAGGATCGCTCCCAATACAGCCAGAAGCAGATAGATCCAAGGCAGAGCTTTACGCATCGTTCGTAGCTTTGGGGGTTGTGGGATCGAGTTCGACAATCGACTGTTCGACGCTGTCGAGCAGGGTCTGGCAACGGCTCAGATAAACCTCGCCGTGGAGAACTTTTTGCTGTAATTCCGCCAAGGGGACACTGTCGTTCTGCAGCTCAGCAAGCAGCAGATCTAGAGCCTGCATGGCTTCTTCGTAGCTCAGTCCTTCGGCTTCGTTTCGCCACGCTGCGATGCGATCACGGTGCTCTTTGTTGACTTGGCGCTTGCTCATCAGGAGGTGGTGTTGGGTGCACTGCGCTGAATCTGACCGACCCGGGCCTCAAGGCCTCCGTCGCTCATTCGAATGTTGAGCTGATCACCGATCTTGACGGATTTCAGGCCTGAAATGGGATCGCCGGCGTTGTTGCTGATCAAGGCCAAACCGCGTTTCAGCCAGCGTTCCGGTGAAAGCGCTTTGAGCAATTGGTGCTTTTGGGCAAGTTCCTGGCGTTGGCGTCTGATTTTCTCCAATGGAGACTGTTGCTGTAGGGCAACGTCCCGATCCTGGAGGTGCTGACGCTCGCGAAGGATTCTCCCCAGCAGCGCGTCTTTCAACCGGCTTTGCCGTTGCGCAAGTCCCTGGCGTTCCGCCTCGCCGTCGGGCAGCAGTGCCACGATCGCCGCCGTGGGCGTGGCTGCGCGATGGTCTGCCACCAGATCGGCAACGGTGAGATCATCCTCATGGCCCAGGCCTGTCACCACCGGTATGGGGTAGTGCGCCAGGAGGCGGCAAAGCGCTTCGTTGTCGAACACCGCCAGGTCTTCCCGGCTACCACCGCCGCGGGCAAGCACCAAAGCTTGAAGACCTAGCTCGGCAGTGCGTTCGGCCAAGGCTTCCAGAGTGCTGATGATCGTCGAGGCCACGGAACCCTGCACCGGAATCGGCACCACAATCAGCTGCGTCAGGGGCCAGCGTTCCGCCGCGGTGCGGAGCATGTCGGCCAGGGCGGAACTGGGCACGCTGGTAAGCACCACGATGGAGGCGGGTTGGCGCGGAAGCGGCCTCTGATGGCTGGGGTCGATCACCCCCTCCTCTTCCAACAGTTGCCGCACCCGTTCAAACTCGCGCAGCACCGTGCTGAGGCTGGGCCGGATGTCCAACGCCTGAACGGTGAGGCTGGCCCGCGCTGCCCAGAAATTGAGTTTGCCCACCACGGTGACGCCGTCACCGTCCTTGGGTTGATAGCTCAATTGGGCCAGCTTCGAAGCCCACACCACACCGGAAATGCTGGCGGAGCCGTCGGTGAGGGTGAGCCAGAGGTGGCTCTTTTTGAGTTGAGGCCGGGAGACCGTGGCCTCCAGTAAAAAACTCGGCGCAAAGCCGCGTTCCAGCAGGCTTCCGATGGCTGTGTTCAGCTCAGCAACGGAATAGGTCGGAAGACGATCAACGTTCAAGGCGGCTGTAGGCGTAACCCCAGTAAATGCAGACAACGGCCGAGATGCTGGTCAGCAGAACGCCCCAGTGCTGGTGGATCTGGGTGGCACCAATCGTGCAGATCACCAAGGCGCTGCTGAGCAGCCTTGATCCATCACGTTTGTTCTGAACGTAAAGCGGTGACAACGACTGCCTCGGTGGAATCATCCCCACTGTGCTGCATCAGCGGTGGTTGGTGGAAAGGCAACAAAAAAACCCCTCGGCAAGCCGAGGGGTTTTTTGAATCCGCGGAGCGGAAATCAGCCGAGGCCGATCTGGGACAGGATGCCCTGGCCGGTGAGGAGCTCGGTGCCGAGGCCGATCACGATGCCCAGCATGGCCAGACGACCGTTCCAGGTCTCAGCGAAGTTGACGAAGCCGAAGCGTGCGTTGTCAGACATGGGTTGAACCAATTGGTTGTAAGTCAATATAACAAAGGTTGGAGTTTTGTTGAGTGTGTTAACGGCTACGCGCCGGGCTTTCCCTGGTCAGGGTCGCTGGCCGCTCGACCGGCGTTTGGTTCGGGCCGTCGGCAGCGCCTGGCGGGGATTCTCGGGCCAGGCGTGCTTGGGGTAGCGCCCTCGCATTTCCCGGCGCACCTCCTGGTAACTGCCTTCCCAGAAGTCTTTGAGGGCGCGGGTGCGTTGCAGGGGACGTCCGGCTGGTGAGAGCAGTTCCAGCGTGACGGGGATACGGCCATTCAGCACGTGGTGGCCGTCGTCAGATCCGAACATCTCCTGCAATTTCACGGAGAGGATCACCTCGTCGGCGGTGTAGAGCAGCGCGGCTTGCCGGCCGGAGGGGATCGGGATGCGGCGCGGCAGCAGGCCATCCAGCTGTTGCCTGAAGTTCCAGTCCAGATCGCCCCAGAGTGCCTCTTCCAAGGCTGTCGCGCTGATGTCGCTCCAGCCCAGGCAGCCCTCCAGGCTTGGTCCAAGCCAGGTGTCAGCCTGTTCCAGCAGCGTGGTTAGCTCACGATTCGGCCAGGGGGCGCCCACCTGTTGGTGCATCCATGCCAGCCGTTGGCGCAGCTGATGGCTGCTGTCCGTCCAGGGCAGGACATCAAGGCTGGCATCCTTCTTCAGCTGCTCGATCAGCAGGGTCCGGCACAGCGCTGCGGCTGGTGAAGGCTGTGGCGTGCGGCGCACCACCAACGCTCCCAGTTTGAGTTGGCGTTCGGCGCGGACCCGCTGGCGTTCGGGATCCCAGCTGGCCTCGTCCTGCCAGTGGCCGTCCCGCTCAGCGATGCTCCGCAGGGTGCTCTGGCTCAGGGCCACTGCCATCAGGATTCGCGTGTCCCTGCCGCCCATGTCGACCCTCGCGATGGCCAGGGCAGGACTGCCCTGCAGCGGATCCCAGGGCAGCAGGGTTGCTCGGCGGCCCTGA
>NZ_JBGKDP010000159.1:0-3066 GCF_042954245.1 Parasynechococcus sp. | reverse complement strand
CCGAGGCCACCGCGTGGCTGCGCCAGGAATTGCCGCGTCGCCGCAAGGTCAATCTGCGGCCGGTCGGCTCCAGTGAGGGTCAGCTGATGGCCAGGGTGACCCCGATCGGTGTTGAGCGTGACCTCAGCACTGGCTTGATTGCCGCTGGTCTGGCCAGCAACAGCTGTGGAGTCGATGGCTGATAACCGCATTGCCCGGGGCATTGTGTTGGTGCCCTGCCTGCTTCTGGGGGGTGCCTTTCTGGCCACTGCCGCCTGGGGGCAGGGCGCCGCAGCTGAAAACCGCACTCTGGCTATCGGCATCGGTGCTGGCTTGCTTTTGGCGGGTTGGTTGTCCCAGTTGGGCGGCGGCTCTGAGACCTCTGTGACAAAAACAGACAAGTCCGACTCCTCTCCCTAATTTGCGGGGATCGGGTTGCTTCCCTCCGATCCCATGTCGAAGCCTGAGTGGCGACGTTGGCCTTGGCTGTTGTGGTGTGTTGTTGCAGCCACGCTGATCGGCTGCCAGTCGATCGTCGTCAGTGGCGTCAGTCGTCCAAGGCTGGCAGTGCTGCTGTCGATGGAGCACCGCGATGCTGAATTGCGGCACAACTTTCTCCAGAGCTTTCGTCTGGGCCAGGCTTCGGTGGAGGCCTGTGGTGAGCCCTTCCCGCAGGTTGCTTGGCATGGGACCCACTCCGGCGATACGCCCGATCCGCAGTTGATGCCCCCGATGGAGCTCAAGCTGCTGGTGGCTCCCCCGTCTGCGGATCTGCGGGCCTTTGCCGCTTTGGCTGACGAGCGGGACCTCACCATGCTGCTCCCCTATCAGCGTGGCCAATCGTTGGACACCCTGCGTGGGCTGGAAGGCCGTGAACGGCTCTGGCCGCTTGTTCTCTCCCGTCAGGAGGATCTCAAGGCGATGGTGAAGGCTCCATCGTTGCTCGCGGGTGCGGGTTTTGATACAGCGCGGCTGTTGGCCCTGGCCGGTCTGATCGAATGAGGTCTGGGGACACGACCTCAAGATGCTGCGCCTGAGTGAACTGAAGCTGCCCTTCGACCATGGGGAGGAAGCGCTGCAGAAGGCGGTCCTCAAGCGTTTGCGGATTCCCGCCGATCGTCTTTTGGGTCAGACCCTGGTGAAGCGCAGTGTTGATGCGCGGCGCCGTGACCGGATTCAGCTGATCTACAGCGTGGATGTGCAAGTGAAGGGTGAAGCCGCCCTGTTGCGGCGCATCGGCAACAAAGCTCGGGTGCGTCAGGCCCCAGACACCCGCTACCGGCCCGTGGGCCAGGCACTGGATGGCTTCCCCTTGGACGCGGACGATCGGCCTGTGGTGGTGGGGGCAGGCCCCTGCGGTTATTTCGCTGCTCTGCTGTTGGCGCAGATGAGCTTTCGCCCGCTGTTGCTGGAACGGGGCCAGGCCGTGAAGCGACGCACAGCTGACACCTTCGGCTTCTGGCGGGGCAACAGCCCTTTCAACCCGGAATCGAATGCCCAATTCGGTGAGGGTGGAGCGGGAACGTTTTCTGACGGCAAGCTTTACAGCCAGGTGAGCGATCCCGAGCACTACGGCCGCAAGGTATTGGAGGAACTGGTGGCCTGTGGTGCCAGCGAGGAGATCCTCACGCTGCATCGCCCCCACATCGGCACCTTCAAGCTCGCCACGGTCGTGCGCGGTCTGCGGGCTCGGATCGAAGCCTTGGGAGGTGAGGTGCGCTTCAACAGTCGCGTGACACGCCTTCAGCTCACCGACAGCAGCGCAGAGAAGCCGTTTCAACTTGATGGTTTGGTGTTGGCTGACGGAACGGAGATTGCCTGCCGCCATTTGGTGCTGGCTCCCGGTCATTCCGCGCGCGACTGCTTTGAAATGCTGGAGCAGATCGGTATGCAGCTGCAGCGCAAACCGTTTTCCGTGGGCGTGCGGATTGAGCATCCGCAGCATCTGATTGACGCAGCCCGTTGGGGGGAGGCGGCGGGCCATCCGCGTCTCGGGGCGGCCGAGTACAAGCTGGTTCACCATGCCGAAAACGGCCGCTGCGTCTACAGCTTCTGCATGTGTCCAGGTGGACTTGTGGTGGGTGCAACATCGGAGGAAGGCCGGGTGGTGACCAACGGCATGAGCCAGCATTCCCGCAACGAGCGCAACGCCAACAGCGGTTTGGTGGTGGCCTTGGACGCCGATGACCTGGCACCGTTTGAACGCTTCCCCGGGGATCCGTTGGCGGGGATTTCCCTTCAACGGGAGCTGGAGGAGCGTGCGTTCAGGCTGGGGGGCAGCAGTTATGCCGCACCGGCGCAGCGGTTGGAGGATTTCCTTGCTGCCCGGCCCTCCACCCGTCTTGGTGCCATCGCAGCGTCGTATCAGCCGGGTGTGCATCCTGCCGATCTGGATGATTTGCTTCCCTCTCCCATAGCTGAGGCCTTGCGGGAGGCGTTGCCGGCCTTTGCCCGCAAGCTGAAGGGTTATGACCACCCCGATGCGGTGCTCACCGGCGTGGAAACCCGCACGTCGTCGCCTGTGCGGATTCCCAGGGATGAGGCGTTGGAATCCCTCAATGTGAAAGGGTTGGTGCCTGCGGGTGAAGGAGCGGGCTATGCCGGCGGCATCTTGTCGGCCGGAATCGATGGCATTCGGGCCGCTGAAGCCTTGGCCATCCAGATCCTGGGGACGGGCCCCAAGCCCGATTGATTCTCAGCTGAGATGGGGGGCTTGCGCCACGATTCCGCTCCACTGAACGGCTTTCACATGATCCCGTCGCCAGGAATGGAACAGCTCGGGCTCACTGACGGTGCACAGCGGGCAGTGGGCGATCCGTTCGCTGGGGATTCCTGCGCCCTGGAGCTGCACTCTGGCGGCGGTTCGAATGTCCAGGCGATGCCGCCCCTGTTGCTCATCCGGCAGCAGGGCCCCGGCCTCGGATAACGAAGCTTCGTTGGTGATCGCGGCGCTGACGGCCTCCACCACCTCGTCGCCAACCTGGTAACAGGGGCCGCTGACGGCCGGGCCCAGGGCAACGACCAGATCTTCCCGCCGGGCACCTCGCTCCACCAACCGATCCAGGGCTGTTATCAGGATTCCAGCCG
>NZ_JBGKDP010000158.1:0-6041 GCF_042954245.1 Parasynechococcus sp. | reverse complement strand
AGGCGTCGAGACAGCTGATGTCTGTGCCTGCACTGGTGAGGAACAGCACATCTGCGCTCGGCTGCTCAACGAGCACCACATTTTCCGGTGGGTCCAGACCCGGACAGATGGCAAGGCGATGCATGGCCCCATTCTCCGTATTGCGGAGCCCGGTGGTGAGAAGATTCAGCGGTCGGATCCATCACGGTGATGCATCAGTTCCTGCCCTATGCCTGGTTCCAGGGCCAGTGCGTTCCCTTCGAGGAGGCCAGGATCTCCATTGCCACCCATGCGCTGCATTACGGCACCGGTGCTTTCGGCGGCATGCGTGCCATTCCCGATCCCCAGAACAGCAACACCATGCTGCTGTTCCGCGCCGATCGGCACGCCCGGCGTCTGAGCCAGAGCGCCAGGTTGCTGCTCACGGATTTGAGTGAGGAGACGATCCTCTCGGCCCTCACCGCAATGCTGCAGGTCAACAAGCCTGACCAGCCGATCTATCTGCGGCCCTTCGTCTACACCAGCGATCTGGGCATCGCCCCGCGCCTGCACAACATCGAGACCGATTTCCTGATTTACGGACTCCCCTTGGGGGATTACCTGTCTCCGGAGGGGGTGAGCTGCCGGATCAGCAGCTGGACCCGTCAGGAGGACCGCTCCCTGCCGCTGCGCGGCAAGATCTCCGGCGCCTACATCACCAGTTCCCTGGCCAAGACGGAAGCCGTGCAGAGCGGTTTCGACGAAGCCTTGCTGTTGAACAGTCGCGGCAAGATCGGTGAAGCCAGCGGCATGAACCTGTTCCTGGTGCGTGATGGCCAGCTGATCACGCCTGGAGTTGATCAGGACATCCTCGAGGGCATCACCCGCGCTAGCGTGATTGAACTGGCTAAAGCGATGGACATCCCTGTGATTGAACGTCCGGTCGACAAAACTGAGTTGTTCATCGCTGATGAAGTGTTCCTGTCCGGTACGGCCGCCAAGGTGACGCCGATCCGTCAGATCGAATCCACGGTGCTGAACGCCAAGCGTCCTGTGATGGATGCACTGAAGGTCAAGCTGGTGGCGATCACCGAAGGGCGGGACCCCGCCTATGAGCACTGGGTTACCCGTATTCCAATCGGCTGAAGTTCGCCCTGAGCCTTTCTTAAGATCAGTGCTTCCTCGAGGGTGCATGGATGGTGGTGACGCAGGCAGATCGGCAAGCCACCACCTCTGCATTCCTCGAGTACCTGCATGGGCCGCAGCGCCCTGTGCTGGTGTTCGACGGCGCCACAGGCACCAGCCTTCAGGGGCTGGGGCTCACCGCGGATGATTTCGGTGGTCCTGACCTGGAGGGCTGCAACGAGAACCTGGCGGTCACCAAGCCGGATGCGGTCAAGGCTGTGCATCGCCAGTTCCTCGAAGTGGGCTGCGATGTCATCGAGACCGACACCTTTGGCGCTGCATCGATCGTCCTGGCGGAATACGGCCTGGAAGACAAGGCCTTCGAGCTGAACAAGCGGGCAGCCGAGCTCGCCCGGGAAATGGCTGATGAATTCAGCACCCCTGAGAAGCCCCGCTTCGTGGCGGGCTCCATGGGACCCACCACCAAGCTGCCCACCCTCGGCCACATCGATTTCGACACGATGCGAGACTCGTTCCGCGAGCAGGCTGAGGGACTGATAGCCGGCAATGTCGACCTGTTCATTGTCGAAACCTGTCAGGATGTGCTGCAGATCAAGGCAGCTCTCCAGGGCATCGAAGAGGCTTTTGCAGCCACCGGTGAGCGGCGGGCCCTGATGGTGTCGGTCACGATGGAAACCACCGGCACCATGCTCGTTGGCACGGACATCGCTGCCGTGGTGTCGATCCTTGAGCCGTTCCCAATCGACATCCTCGGCCTGAACTGCGCCACCGGTCCGGAGCAGATGAAGGAGCACATTCGCTACCTTTCCGAGCATTCTCCCTTCACCGTCAGCTGCATTCCCAATGCTGGTCTGCCGGAAAACGTTGGTGGTGTGGCCCATTACCGCCTCACGCCGGTGGAGCTGAAGATGCAGCTCATGCACTTCGTTGAAGACCTCGGTGTGCAGGTGATCGGTGGGTGTTGCGGCACCACCCACGCCCACATCGGCAGCCTGGCGGAACTGGCCCAGGAGCTCAAGCCGGCTCAACGCCCCTCCCGCTGGAATCGCGCCAGCGCGGAGGATGTGCGACCCAGCCTCAATTACGAGCCCGCCGCCTCGTCGATCTATGGCGTCACGCCATATCACCAAGACAACTCCTTCCTGATCATTGGTGAGCGGCTCAATGCCAGTGGCAGTCGAAAAGTGCGCGAACTGTTGGCCGAGGAAGACTGGGATGGGCTGGTGTCGGTGGCCCGCGATCAGGTGAAGGAAAACGCTCACGTGCTCGACGTCAACGTCGATTACGTCGGTCGCGATGGCGAACGGGACATGCACGAGCTGGTGAGTCGTCTGGTCACCAACGTCAACCTGCCCCTGATGCTCGACTCCACTGAGTGGAAGAAGATGGAGGCGGGCCTGAAGGTGGCCGGGGGCAAGTGCGTTCTTAACTCTACCAACTACGAAGACGGTGATGAGCGCTTCTTCAAGGTTTTGGAGCTTGCTCGCCGCTACGGCGCCGCTGTGGTGGTCGGCACGATCGATGAAGACGGTATGGCTAGAACGGCCGAGAAGAAGTTCGCCATCGCCCAGCGGGCCTATCGCGATGTCCTGGAGTTCGGTATCCCTGCCCACGAGATCTTTTACGACCCCCTAGCCCTTCCCATCTCCACTGGCATCGAGGAAGACCGGCTGAATGGTCGCGCCACCGTGGATGCCATCCGGATGATCCGGGAGAACCTCCCCGGTGTGCACGTGGTGCTCGGGGTCAGCAATGTGAGTTTCGGCCTGTCACCGGCGGCCCGGATCACCCTCAATTCGGTCTTCCTCCACGACTGCTGTGAAGCCGGCATGGATTCGGCCATCGTCAGCCCCGCCAAGATTCTTCCGTTGATCAAGATCAGCGATGACCACCAGACGGTGTGTCGTGATCTGATCAATGACAACCGCCGTTTCGAGGAAGGCATCTGCGTCTACGACCCGCTCACCGAACTCACTAAGCTGTTCGAGGGAGTCAGCACCAAGGAAGCCCGTGCTTCAGGCCCCTCGCTGGCTGATCTGCCGATTGAGGAACGGCTCAAGCAGCACATCATTGATGGGGAGCGCATCGGCCTTGAGCCCTCCCTGGACGAGGCGCTGCAGACCTATCCCCCTCTGCAGATCATCAACACCTTCCTGCTGGATGGCATGAAGGTGGTGGGTGAATTGTTCGGGAGCGGCCAGATGCAGCTCCCCTTCGTGCTGCAAAGCGCCGAGACGATGAAATCCGCCGTGGCTCACCTCGAGCCGCACATGGAACAAAGCGAAGGCGAGAGCATGAGCAAGGGCAAGTTCCTGATCGCCACGGTGAAGGGCGATGTCCATGACATCGGCAAGAACCTGGTGGACATCATCCTCACCAACAACGGCTACGAGGTGATCAACCTGGGCATCAAGCAGAACTGTGAGGCCATTGTTGAGGCTCAGCGTGAACATCAGGCCGATTGCATCGCCATGAGCGGTCTGCTGGTGAAATCCACGGCCTTCATGAAGGACAACCTCCAGGCCTTCAATGATGCGGGGATCGATGTTCCTGTGATTCTCGGCGGTGCGGCCCTAACGCCGCGCTTCGTGCAGAAGGACTGCCGCGAGGTTTACGACGGCAAGGTGATCTACGGCCGTGATGCCTTCGCTGATCTGCGCTTCATGGATGCGTTGATGGATGCGAAGCGCAGCGACAACTGGAACAACACCAAGGGCTTTCTGGCTGATGTTCCCCAAGGCGTTGGCCTGGATGAAGAGTCGACAACTTCCGAGAACGTTGAGGAGGCATCCGCCTCCTCAACGGATGTTCCAGCAGCGGATCTGCCGCCGGTGAGCGCGGATCGTTCCGACGCCGTCCCCGCTGAAGCCGCACCGGTGCCCCCCTTCCTGGGCTCTGCTGTGATCACTGAGGCCGACATCGACATCGCTGAGGTCTTTCACTACCTCGATCGCAATGCTCTCTTTGCTGGCCAGTGGATGCTCCGCAAAACCAAGGAGCAGAGCCGGGACGATTACAAGGCGATGCTTGCGGAGAAGGCAGAGCCGGTGCTGAAGGAGTGGATGCAGCGCTGCATCGACGAGTTATTGTTGACCCCCCGGGCGGTGTACGGCTACTTCCCTGCAGGACGCGATGGCAACAACCTTCGGGTGTTCGATGCCTATGGCACGCGGGAACTCGGGCGTTTTGAGCTTCCCCGTCAGCGGTCTGGCAACCGCTACTGCATTGCAGATTTCTTCAACGATTTAGACCCTGATGGACGCCCTACGGACGTGCTGCCGATGCAGGCCGTGACCATGGGCCAGAAGGCCTCCGTGGTGGCCCAGGAGTTGTTCAAGGGCGATCGCTACAGCGACTACCTATACTTCCACGGCCTTGCGGTGCAGATGGCCGAAGCGATGGCTGAATGGGTGCACGCACGCATTCGCTCCGAACTTGGCTTCGCTGATCCTGACGGCATGGCACTGCGGGATGTGCTGGCGCAGCGTTATCGCGGTAGTCGTTACTCCTTCGGCTACCCCGCCTGCCCCAATGTGGCTGATTCCAGGCAGCAGCTGGCATGGCTCGGCGCCGATCGGATCGGCCTCAGCATGGACGCGAGCGACCAGCTCGAACCGGAGCAAAGCACCACAGCATTGGTGGCTCTCCACTCCCAGGCCCGTTACTTCAGCACCTGAGCCCTGAGGGGCGTCCCATATCCCATAGCCTGAGGCGCCCTGTTTCTGCTCACCATGGCCATTGCCGGACCGGATGGTGTCGATGCCGCCATCAAAGCGGGTGTCGATCTCGATGGAAGTCCAATCCCTGATGCGATGCTCGCTCTGTACAACCAAGTGATGGATCTGGAAAGTCAGCGCGCTCGCAGTGGTGTTCTGAAATCGATGCGCAACCGGGTGGTCAAGACCGGAGCCAAGCATTTCGACCAGGAAACGCTCAATCAAAGGCTCCAGGAGGCCGGTTGGGATGGTCTGAAGGACAAGGAGATCGCTTTCTTCTACGGATGATCTTCAGCTGACGGAGAACCAACTTCTGCCGGGCTCAATTCTGGCAGAGCTTCTCCATCGTGTCGATCACCTCTTGCTGAAACGATTCCAGGGCGCTGGACTCGCTCAGATCAAGGCCTTCGCCAGCGGCGTTCTGAGCCAGGTCCTGGAAATGAAAGGCTCCCTCTCCATTGGCAAGGAACTCGATCGCCGAGCTTTCGCCGCTCTCGCGAAACGCATCGCAGAGCGCCAGAAACGCAGCGTCTTCAGTGAACTCCCAATCCATCGAGTGGACATGACTGAATGACCTTTAACCCGCTCCCCCAGGGGTTCGTCAACCGTCTGAAGTCAAAATGTGCCATTCCTTGGGCAGACTCCCTCTCAATTCAGCACTCAGATGTCCAGCAGTAGCCCCGAATTTCCCCCGGCCAGGAACGTTCTTGGCGACCCACTGCAGAGCTGCAGTTGTGAGCCGATGACGGGTTGGTATCGCAATGGTCTCTGCCAAACCGATCCATTGGATCTCGGCCAGCACAGCATCTGCTGTGTGATGACCGAGCAATTTCTCAGTTACAGCAAGGCCCAGGGCAATGACCTGATCACGCCGATGCCTGCCTTTCAGTTCCCGGGCTTGAAACCAGGAGACCACTGGTGCGTCTGTGCGCCGCGCTGGAAGCAGGCCTACGAGGATGGCGTCGCACCGCTGGTGCGTTTGGAGGCCACGGAAGACACGGCCCTGACTGTGGTCAGCCTTGAGCAGCTGAAGCAGCACGCTCACCAATCAATCGACTGACCGTCCCAGGCGAGAAAGGCCCCTGATTGTTCTGGGGTCTGTTGCAACAAAACCTCCACCAACTGCTGAGCGGCCCGTTCGGGTGAGAACAATTTTTCCGGTGCCACGAAGCTCTGGAACGGACGAGACAGGTCTGTGTGCGTCGTGCCGGGATGAAGCAG
>NZ_JBGKDP010000157.1:0-13223 GCF_042954245.1 Parasynechococcus sp. | reverse complement strand
AACGAGGATCCGGCCCAGGCCGCTATCGGTCTCACGGCCCAGGTTCACCACCACCACCGGACAGTGGGCCGTGCGGCAGACCCCATCAACGAGGTCACCCATCAGCCAGGCCCGGAGTTGATCGGTGCGGGCTGCACCGATCAACAACAGATCTGCGGCCTGTTCCAAGGCTGTGCGGCTCATGCCGCCGGCAATGTCTTCATCCAGCCGCAGCAGACTGCGGCTGGGCACAGCCAACTGGGCACCGATGCTCTCCGCCGTGCTGAGGCGTCCGCGCGCTGCCGCAACGGCCCGGTTCAAACCACCGCGCATCTCTTCGAGGCTGGGATTCACCATCGCCAGAGGAAGCAGCAAGCCTTCAGCCCCCGATGAGCCCTGCACCAGACGGGCTGCCATGCTCAACAACCCTTTCTCGGTGCTGGGGTTGGCCACCGGCACAACGATGCGCAGGGGGCGCTGCACCACCTCATTGACGCCATCCAGCACCGCCGCCGCCTCACCAAAGCTGACCGGCACCGCATCGGGGCTGGGATCCTTGAGCCGGGTCACCGACTGCTCGGTGAGGATCGGCCCCAGGGTGGCCGTCACCACCATCACAGCCAGTACGCTGTTCAGCACAGTCTGATTGAGCAGACCCGCCTGATAGCCGATAAAGGCCGTGGCCAGGGTCGCCGCCACTTTGGGCATCGTCAGAGACCACATCATCAGGATTTGGGCGCGGCGATAACCGAACAGCCGTCCGCTCAGCCAGGACGCCAGACCCTTGCCGCCGATGGCGCCTACCAGCATCAGCACGGTGAACTGAAAGTTGCCCAGGCTTTCACCAAGGCTGCCCAGATCCAGCAGCAATCCAAGGTCGATGAAGAAGATCGGGATGAACAGCACGCCACCCACAAAAATCACCTGTTCTTTCACCCGGCCCTCGGGCAGCACAGAATTCACCGCCAGACCAGCCAGGAAGGCGCCCACGATCTTCTCGACGCCGGCCAGTTCAGCCCCCAAGGAGGCCAGGAACAGGGCCACCAAAACAGCGAGCACCATCCGGTTTTCATCACTGATGCCCCGCAGCACCAGGTGCCGGCCTAGCCAGCGGATGCCGATCATCACCACCAGAGCGAAGCCACTGATCTTGAGCAGCAGCAGGCCCAGGCCCAGCCCGCTGAGGCTGCCCTGGCCCAGCCCCAATCCCACCGCCAGCAGCAGCAGGGCCACGATATCTGTGAAGATCGTGCTGCCCACGCTCACCACCACCGACTCGTCCTTCTGGGCGCCGTAACTGCGCACAATCGGGTAACCCAGGGGTGTGTGGGTAGCCATCAGGGCACCGAGCAACAAGCACGACACCGAGGCGAAGCCCGCCATCAGGCCGATCGACACGCCCGTGCCCACACCAATCAACAGGATCAACAGGCCATAGATGAACGAGCGGCGCTTGACCCGGTTGAACTCCTCCAGGTCAATCTCCAGACCCATCGTGAACAGCAGATACACCGCCCCGAGATCGGAGAACAGCCGTACCGTTTCGCTGCTGCTGTCGACCCAGTTCAAAGCGTGGGGACCCACCACCACGCCAGCCGCCAGCAACCCCACCAGATCGGGCAGACCCAGCCGCCGGATCAACGGCGGCACCGCCGCACTGATCGCTACCAACAACGAGAATACCCCGAGGGGGTGATGCATGACGTGGCTGATCGAGGCCTGCATGGCCATGGCTGCACCGCCGGCTTGCGGACCCAGCATGGTCGCCGGAACTGCCGGCAACAACAGCTGCTTCAGGAAGCGATAACCCCTTCGCCGGCCTGCACCTGCCAGAGGTTGGTGTAGATCCCGCCCTGGGTCACCAGGCTGTCGTGGCAGCTCTGCTCCACAATCCGGCCCTGGTCCATCACCACAATCCAGTCGGCATGGCGAACCGTGCTGAGCCGGTGGGCGATCACCACGGTGGTGCGGTGCTGGGTGATCTGCGCCAAGGAGCGCTGGATGGTGGCTTCGGTGTCGTTGTCCACCGCTGCGGTGGCTTCATCGAGCACCAGCACCGGGGCATCTTTGAGGATGGCGCGGGCCAGGGCGATGCGCTGGCGTTGTCCGCCCGAGAGGCGCTGCCCCCGCTCCCCTACCAGGGTGTCATAACCCTGGGGAAAGGCGTCGATGAATCCAGCGGCTTCCACCAGGCGAGCAGCCTGCTCAATCGCCACCGGATCGGGATCTGCGACGCCATAGGCGATGTTGTCTTCCACGGTGCCGTGGAAGAGGTAAACGTCCTGACTCACCAGGGCGATGCAGCGGCGCAGGTCTTGAAGCTGCAGGGTGTCGATGGGGACCCCATCCAGGCAGATGTGTCCGCCATCGAGCTCATACAACCGCAACAGCAGCTTCACCACAGTGCTTTTGCCGGACCCCGTTGCGCCGACGATGCCGAGGGTCGATCCCGTTGGCACGGTCAGATCGAAGCCCTGCAGCAGCGTTGATCGGCCGGCATAGGCGAAATCCATCGCTTCAAAGCGAATCTCACCCCGCAGCCGCTGCGGATCCACCAGCACCGTTCCTCCCTGGATCAACATCGGCGTATCGATCAGATCGAGCACCCGTTGCGTGGAGGCCATCGAGCGCTGGTACTCATCGAGGGTTCGGCCAATGGCGGTTAACGGCCAGAGCAGCCGCTGGGTGATGAACACCAGAACGCTGTAGGTGGCCACCGGCAGTTCCCCGGCCAGGGCCTTGAAGCCACCGATCAACAGGATCGCCAGGAAGGCGAACAGAATCGCGAAGCGAATCAAGGGGATGAAGGCTGCCGAGAGTCGAATCGCCCGGGCATTGCTCTGGCGGTAGGCCAGGATTTCCGCCTGCAGGCGCCCCAATTCCAGAGCCTCAGCGGTGAAGCTCTTGATCGTGAGCATTCCCCCCAGGTTGTTGGCGAGCCGGGAGGCGAGGTCACCGGCCCGGGCCCGCACCTCCCGATAACGCGGCGCCAGCTGGCGCTGGAAATGCAGCGATCCCCAGAGAATCACCGGGATCGGCAGGTAGGCGAACAGGGCCACCTCCGGCGCCACCATCGCCATGCCGATGCCCACCACCAGCACGGTGGTGATCAACTGCAGGATCTGGTTGGCACCCCGATCCAGAATCGTTCGAGCAGGACAGCACCGGCCGCTTGATGGCGGTGCTGTCCTGCTCGAAAAAGGCCAGCCCCAGCTTCTGTAGATGGTCGTAAGCCTCGAGCCTCAGGCTGTGCTGGGTGGTTTGCGCCAGGTTGCGCCAGAACACGTCGTAGAGGTATTCGAACAGCGACTCCGCCGCCCAGACCCCACAGTTGCTGGCCCGCGGTTCTCAGACCGAAACCCGCCAGCACGGACTGCTCACCGCGCAAGACCACATCCAGGGCCAGGCCGATCAAGGCCGGCGGGGCTAGATCGAACAGCTTGTTGAGCAGAGAACAAGTCACCGCTGCAACCACCAGGCGGCGCTGCGGCGCCAGATGGCGCAACAACCGCATCAAGGGGGAGCAATTTGCTGAAGCTTTCCTGAGGGTTCGTTCCGACACGGTTTTCACCCCTGAAGACGCACTACAACAGAACCAGAACTGAAGGAGGTGCCATGAGCCGATCAAGGTCGTTCAACCGCTTTCACCGCTACCTGGCGCGGCAGAAACGCCGTGGACTGCGGGCTGTCTTGCCCCAGTTCCAGGACGCCCGTGAGCATCACGCAAGCTCAGCCAACAGCAGCGATGACGTGCTGCGTCGGCTGAGCTTGCGTGAAATGGAATTGGACATGATGGAGGCCGAGGCCTGAGCCTCAGCCGCGGTAACCGCCACCACCACCACGGGGGCCGCCGGAGCGCTCCCGAGGGGTGGCTTTGCTGACGCGGATCATGCGGCCCATCCACTCCACATCCTGAAGATCGTCGATGGCTTTCTGCTCATCGGCATCGTTGACCATCTCGACGAAGGCGAAACCGCGTTTGCGACCGGTCTCACGATCCAGGGGCAGGCTGCAGTTCTTGACCTCGCCGTACTCACTGAAGAGATCGAAGAGGTGCTCCTGCTCCGCCTGAAACGAAAGATTGCCGATGTAGATGGTCATGGACCGTGGAACCGTTGGACTTGCTCAGTCGCTTGAGCCGGTTCCGAAAGCTCGGAAAGGGCCAGTGCTCAGGCGTGAACCCGATGACGTTACAGGGCAGTCGCATGAATCAACACAAAAAAAAGAAGCAATTGCGAAGACTCGCCCGCAACCAAGCTATCCACTCCATTGTCAGAAGACCCTGACGCAGGAGAGAGATGACATTCGACAGCCTTTGTTTCCAAGCCCTGTGCTGGACCGCCGATGGAGAGCTGGATCCGGTGGACAAGCTTGTGCTGCTCAACAACTTGATCCGGCAGGCCACACCGAGCGAGCAGATCGAGTTGATTCAGGTAGTGGAGAAACTGGCCCTGCTTCAGCCGGAGGCCACCGTGCAGGTGAGCCAACTCTGACCTTGCTTGATCCCCGGGGATCAGAGGCTGTAGGTCTCGGCGGCCTTTGCCTTGCAAGTGGCCTGGGCCGTCTGGATCCCTGCCCCGTTCTGCACCTCGGCCAGAAAACAACGGCAGGTGTCGTCCACCATTCCCTGAGGGGGAACGGTCCCAGCCCTCTGCAGCTCGGCTTTGACGGCCGTTCTGCAGAACTGGGTGATCAGGCTGTTGTCCGAGGCTGAAGCAGCCAGGGGAGCCGACATCAGACCAACAGCCAGCACTGCACGCATCAAGAGGCCTTGCTAATTTGCAGTTCGCGATTCATCACGCGCAGGCGCTGAAGGCTATTGAACACATCCTCCGGCATGCCCTTGGGAAGATCCACTAGGCTGTGATTGTCAAAAATCTGGATGCGGCCGATCATCCGGCCCTGCAGACCGGTCTCGCCGGCGATGGCCCCCACCAGGTTGCCCGGCTTAACCCGATCGCGGTGACCCACCTCAACGCGGTAGCGCTGCATGTTCTCCTCAGGAGCCCGTGTCGGATGCTCGCGCCGCTCACGGCGATCTCCTGAATGGCGATCGCGGTCGCGGTCGTTGCGACGGGTGTTCTGAATCCAGTCATCGTCGCCCTTACGCAGCAGCGCATCAGGTCCGATAGCCAGGTTGAGTGCTGCCATGGCCAGCTGCTCGGGGCTGAGCTCAAGCTCCGTGGCCACCCGCTGCACCAACTCCTGGAGCAGGGCCGCTTCATCGGCGTCAGGGCGTTGCGATTGGGCCGCATCACTCAAACGCTTGCGCAGACGGTCCAGCCGTCCCTGGTTGATGGCCGTGTTGCCGGGCACCTCCATCGCTTCGATCGGCTGCCCCGTGGCCCGCTCGAGGTTGCGGATGAAACGCCGTTCCCGTGGAGTCACGAACAGAACCGCTTCTCCGGTGCGTCCAGCCCGGCCCGTCCGGCCAATGCGGTGCACGTAGGCCTCGCTGTCGAACGGCATGTCGTAGTTGATCACCAGGCCGATGCGCTCCACATCAAGACCCCGCGCTGCAACATCGGTCGCCACAAGGATGTCGACCGATCCGCTGCGCAAGCGCTCCACGGTGCGCTCCCGTTGGTTCTGGGGAACGTCGCCATTGAGCACCGCCACCTGATGGCCACCGGCCTCAAGGGTTTCGGCCACGGTCAGAGTGATCGCCTTGGTGCGAGCGAAGATGATCACACCCTCACCACCACAGGCGTCGAGAACCCGTTGCAGGGCTTCGAGCTTGTGAGGCATCGGCACCGTGATCGAACGCTGGCGGATCCGCTTGCCTTCCTGATCCTTGGTGCGGATCGTGACCTCAGCAGGATCCTTGAGATAACGCTTGGACAGGCGACGGATCTCAGGGGGCATCGTCGCGGAGAATAGAACCACCTGACGCTGCTCAGGAAGCTGATCGAGGATCCACTCCACATCGTCGATGAAGCCCATGCGGAGCATTTCGTCCGCTTCATCAAGCACCAGGCTGCGCAGATCGCTGGTGTCGAGCGTGCCCTGACGCATGTGATCCATCACCCGGCCGGGGGTGCCCACCACCACATCAACCCCGCGTCTAAGAGCACTGATCTGAGAGCGGAAATCCGTGCCGCCATACACCGCCAGCACCTTCAGATGGGGATGGCCAGCGGAATAGGCCTTGAACGACTCGGCCACCTGCATCGCCAGCTCTCGTGTGGGGGCGAGCACCAGGGCCTGGGGTATTTTCTGGCCGCTCTCAAGACGCTCGAGCAACGGCAACGCAAACGCTGCTGTTTTGCCGGTGCCGGTCTGAGCCTGACCCACTAGATCGCGGCCGAGCATCAGCTCGGGGAAGGCCGCCTTCTGAATGGGGGAAGGTTCGCTGTATCCCTTGTCCGCCAGAGTGCGGAGCAGGGCCTCACTGAAACCAAAACCGGCAAAACCGGATTCCGGTTCAGCCGACGTGATGGTGGTGGTGAACACCTCAGCATTAGAATTGGATTCCGGCAGGTCGGATGCAGAAAGATCCACTGCGCAGGCGGAATCGTCGCGCTGCTGTTGCTGTTCAGTCATGAAAGGTGGCTTCGCCTGATTGATCTCTGAAATCAGGCTCACAACCTCCCTGCAACGTAAGAGTTGCGCTCTGGTTGTGTTGCCTACGCTTCAAAGGTTGGCCCTCAAGTTATCACCCGGCCGTAATCATCCTGCAGCCGTTCGATGTCGTCTTCCCGCAGATCATCACCGTGCTGAACTTCCAGAATCAGCAGATCTGAACCGTCTGCATGGGCGCGATGCACAGCGCCGCAGGGGATGGAGAGCATGACGCCCGCGCTGGCGGCGTGCCAGGTCTCACCGCAAAGCAAAGTCCCCGAGCCGGACACCACGGTCCAACTTTCGCTGCGATGACGATGCCGCTGCAGGGACAACTGCTGCCCGACACGAACCAGCAGCCGTTTCACCAAATAGTTGTCCCCCTGGGTCAACGTTTCGTACCAGCCCCAGGGACGCTCAACCCGCATCAGTCCACCCGCGTCAGAGCAGCGTCACCAGATCAAGGCTGGCACGGGCACGCGTGATCGCTGTGTAGAGCAAACGGCGTTGATGTTCAGCAGCCGGGCCAGCCTCGAGGGGATCTGGCCAGAGCACGATCACCCGATCCGCCTCACTGCCCTGGGCCCGATGGATGGTGAGCGCGACCGCCGGCTCCAGACGCCGCAAACGGGCTGGATGCAAACGGCGCACCTTCAGCTGGCCGTCCGGATCCACCACCTGGAACAACAGGCGTCGTTCAGACCCTACCCCGATCACAACCCCGAGATCGCCATTGGCCAAGCCGAGTTCCGGTTGATTGCTACCGCAAATCACCGGCAAGCCGATCGGCCAACGCTCGACCTTGCCAGCGGCATTGGCCCCCAGCAGGGTGCGGTGCACATCATCAAGACTCCACGGCCCCCGGCGGCGTGGACAGAGCAACAGGTCCTGCTCGAGGAGCGCAAACAAGGGCCGGGACTCGGCCATCAGCTCCTGCCCGGTACAGCGGTCGAGATCAATCGTCAGCTCCTGCAGCTGCTGAAGGCGCTGAATCCAGCGCTGACGCACCAGGTCCGGAAAACGACGCAGGGGGCTGGGATGCACCTGAAGATTGGCCTGCTCAGGCAAGGCGGCCAGATCCGCTGCAAAGGCCTGCAGATCCCCCTTGCGTAGCTGATGCGCCACCTGCGCAAGGGCACCGCGGTTGCGATAGGTGCGCTCAAGATGCACGGCGCCGGCACCGAAACGGCCGCGCACGGCCGGCTGCTGCAGCCGATGCCAGACCGCTCCACTCCCTACCGGCGGCAGCTGGGCTGGATCCCCCACAAACAGCAGCCGGCAAGCGCTAGGCAACGCCTCCAGCAGGGCCTGGGTCAAGGCCAGATCCAGCATCGACATCTCGTCGATCACCAGCAGATCCAGCTCCAAGGGACGCTGGCGGTGCCTGCCGAAGCCACGGCAGCCACGGCTGCCGGCCTCCAACCAGCGGTGGAGGGTGCTGCAGGGCAACGGAGGCCGCTGCGCCAACACCGCCTCCCCCAGGCGCCGGGCCGCCTTGCCGGTGGGGGCCGCCAAACCGATGCGCAGGTCGGGATGGCGGGCTTCCGCCCGGGCTAGGATCTCCACTACCGTGCTGGTTTTGCCCGTGCCCGGACCACCGCTGAGCAGCACAACCGAGGCCTGATCCAGGGCGCGCACGGCGGCGCACTGTTCAGCGTTGAGACGATCCGACAGCTCGGGATCGACAGCCTTGACGGGATTTGGAACGGGAGCGTGGGCTCGCTCCACCAGCTCGGCCACCACCTGCTCCATGGCCTGCAACCAGCGACGCCAGCCCAGCCGATCACCCTGAACCAGCAGAGGGGAGACATCTCCCTCCAGCCAGCCACTGGCTTGGGCAACGGCCAGCCGTTCCGGCGTCAGCGCCACCGTCAACTCCCCTTGCTCCAAGGCCAGCACCAGGTCGCGGCTGAGCTCCTTCAAGGCGGGGCCATCCGCCAGGGGCGGGATCCGTCGCTGCAGGGCGGCATGCAGGCCGGCCGTGAAGCTGGAGGGCCAGGTGCTGGTTCCCTGGGGCAGCAGCTCCGTCACGCCGGCACCTCCCCCAGGGCTCGATCCAGGGCTGCGATGCGATTGAGCGGCACGGGTTCAACGATGCGCCCAGGCCCGACAGCATCCTCTGAAAAGGCAGCCACCGCTCCGGGCATCCCCCGCAGGAAGCAGTAGACGTAGCCCCCCAGATGTTGCTCCGGGTCGTAATCCGGCAGCCGCCAACGCAGATGGCGATGCAAAGCCACCAGGTAGAGGTGGGCCTGCAGGGGGTAGTGGTGGTGCAACATCTGCTCCTCCATCGCCTCCTGGGAGTAGTGATGCGGACCGCACAGTCCCGACTCAGCACTGGTGCGCCGTTCACCGATCCAATTGCTCTTCCAGTCGAGAACCCACCAGCGTTTGTGCTGGGGGTCCTGGAACACCAGATCGATTGAACCGGTGAGAAACCCGCGGCTGTTGATCGAAAGCGACGCCAGCGCCGGGCTGTAGGAGTGGCCAAAACGGGCCTCAGCATCACAACCGAAGGCGGCCACCAGATCGGCCGTGCGCACGTGCTGCACCGGCAGATCAAAACTGAGTTCAGGCAGGCGCTGGTGCGGCCCCAGCCGATCCAGCGACAACGCACCCAGCGGTCCCCCCAGGGACGTCTGCAACACCTGCTCCAAACCCGTCAACACATCATTTTGAAGATCGGGATCAAGCCCGGCCCGGCGCAACTCGGCGGCGATCAGGTCGAGCCGTTGGCAGGGCTCAGAGGCCTCCGCCGCGGAGAAGGGGAACTGTTCGAGGATCCGGTGGAGACAGTCCCCGGCCCCGGCCCCGCGCGGGAAGGCCGCCAACGGCCCCGTCTGGGACCATGCCGGTTCGGCACCAGCCAAGATCGATTCCTCGGCGCCGGGATCGCGATCGCGACCCTGCTCATGCAGCTGAACGTCGTCGGATGAGGCAATCCAGGCCGAGTAGCTGGCCCGGCCCCAACTCCGGTCGATGCGCTTGGGGATGGAACCAAGGGCCAACGGCTCGGCCACCAGCGGAGGCCGCCAACGCTTGCCACTGGGCAGGCTCTCGACCAGGCCATCAATGCTGATCGGAACCTGTCGCTCCGCCAGGGCTTCGCTCAGCCGCTCATCGGTGAGGCTGTCGATTGCATCCCCAGCGGCCTCAGCACCGAACAACCAGGCGGGAAAGGGTGAATCCTGCTGGCCGTTGGCCCTGGCCCAGATCAGGATCAACTGGGATTGGGCTCGGGTTACCGCGACATAGGCCAGCCGCTCGGCCTCGGCTGCAGCCTCCTGCTGCGCCTGTTGCGCCGCCTGCCAGCCCTCCCCCCAGTGGACATCCACCCGCACCAGGCACTCTCCGGAGCGGGGGTCACGCCAGAGCGGACCGGACACGGCTGGGGGCGACTGCCAGAGGTAGGGGCAGATCACCACCGGGTATTCCAGACCCTTGCTGCGGTGGACGGTGACCACGGCGATGGCGCTGTCGGTCTGATCGCTGTGGGGCTGGCGGGCTTCCGGCACCGGCTGGCTGGGGTGCAACCGCTCCCGTCGCAACCAATCCGCCGCAGTGGCCACATCAAGCCCCTGGCGATGCATCGCCTCCTGCACCAGCCGCGCCACCTGCTGCAGATCCCCCAGCATCCGACCCCGTTCCGATAGCCCCGCCATCTGTTCACCCTTGAGCAGATCGGCCAGAGCTCCGAGCAGGCCCAGCCGCGGCATCGCCTCAGCCAAACCACGCAACTGCAGAGCCAGCTGATCCAGCCGCCCCGGCTCCAGGGCATCGGGCGCGATGTTCATCAGTCCTGAGCAGGCCAGCAGACACAAGCGAGCGTCATCACCCGGTTCCGCCAGGGCATCGAGGAACCACTGCAACAGCAACGCGGCTTCACTGTCGAGCACATCCCCCTGGGTCACCAGGCGGGTGGGCAGCCCACAGGCCCCTAGGGCGCGGCGTAGGTCTTCCGCCTGTTGATGGCGACTCACCAGCACACAGAGATCTTCGGGGGTGAGGTCCTTCCGTTGCTGCAGTTGCTCCAGCACCATCGCGGCGAGCCGCTGGGGCAGCTCTTCTTCCAGGGCACTGCGGCTGGAGGGCGCCTCAGTGGATAACAGCAGCAGTTGCAACGCCGGGGCATCCTGCGGTGGGGTGGCGGAGCTGCGAGGCCGCACCGCGGGCACGGGCAGTTCAGATCGGGGGAGCCCCGGAGCCATCAAGCGGTTCAACCCCTCCATCAGCGGTGCCGTTGTGCGGAAGTTGTCGAGCAGGTGATCGATCCGCTCCACTTGATCCCGCGCTGCCATGTAGGTAGCCAGATCACCACCACGGAAGCGGTAGATCGCCTGCTTGGGATCCCCGACCATCAGCAGCAGGTGGCGTTCACCACCACCAAAGGCGCGCTGCAACAGCCGCCACTGCACGGGGTCTGTGTCCTGAAACTCATCCACCATCACAGCCCGGTAGCGCTGTTGCAGAGGTGTAAGCCAGGCAACGTCGCCATCGCCGGGGTCCATGGCGGCCAACAAGCCGCCAAAGGTGATCACCCCGCGGCGGCGACGACGGCGGTTCAGCTCCTGCAAGCCCCGTTCCAGCAGGTACTGCCAGGTGCGCTCAATCGGTGCATCCCAGAGCGCCGCAACAGCGGCCTGCAAGGCCGGCGTCACCAGGCTGGGGTCGGTCTCACCGCACTTGCGCGCGACCTTGCTCCAGCTACCGGGGTGGAAGTACTCCTTCAGCGGCTTCTCATGCGCTGCAATCTCCAGCAGCGATGGCACTGCGGTCTGTCCATTCAGCCACTGGTTGATCTGCGCGCAACGATCGCTCTTCGGCTTGGCGGAGTAAGGGGTGGTGACTCCACAGCCCTGGGCTTTCCACTGCTCAGCCGCCTGACGGAACCCGGCATCCAGGGCGGCATGGTCCCGCTGCCAGAGCGGCACGAAGTCGTCCCAGAGCTGCGCCAGCCAGTGCTCCAGCTGTGGAGCGAGGGACTGGTCCAGATCGATCGCCCCATCAGCGGCTCTGAACCGCTGCTGCTGTTCCCCGTCGAGTTGCGCCAACCCCCTGCGCAGGGTCTGGGGCGAGAGGCCGCGTTGACGCAACGCCTTGAACTGATCCGGCGGCAGGCTGAACAGCTGCTGTTGCCACAAGTCCTGCACCACCTCGGCTTGGAGCGGGGTGGCGTCGGTGTCCAGCTGAGGCTCCATCGCCGTAGCGTTGCTGAGGGCCAGACGGCGCAGACTGCGGCGGCAAAAGCCGTGGATGGTGGTGATGTCGGCCCGGTCCAACTGCTCGAGAGCCACCAGTAAGCGCCTAATCCACCGCTGACGCGCTTCCCCTGGCTCGGAACCCGCCAGCCAGTCCGCCAGGACGGGGTCCGGGGCAACAGCCTCCATTCCCTGCTCCAGCTGCTCGAGGCCCTGCAACGCCTGTTGCAACCGCTGGCCGATGCGGGAGCGCAGCTCTTCGGCCGCCGCATCGGTGAAGGTCACTACCAACAATGCCTCGAGGGCGTGGTCGGCCTCCGTGATTAGCCGCAGGCAGAAATGTGCCAGGACAAAGGTTTTGCCGGTGCCAGCGCTGGCCTCAAGCAGGCGAAGCCCAGGGCCGAGCGGGTAGGTGTTGGCATCGAAGCGCTGGGCCATGGATGGAGTCTGCTCAACTCTGGTCTCAAAACCAGTGTTAGTTTCCATAGCTGCGAACTGGACTGGGTGTCGTCACACCCCAGAACAGAAGATGACCTGAGCAGGGGCCTGAAGAACCCTCGCTTTTTTATGGGCTTGTGAACGGATGCAACCCAACCCTTGAGAGAGCAGGGGATTATGCCGTTGAGATGCCATCAGGCCAACACCTTGGTGGAAGCCACCGGCCTGTTTTGTCCCCCGAACGTCGTTAGAAATTAGCTCAACTGCTGATGCGCAAGGCCGCCGCTGTTGAAAGCATCACCCAGGAACATCAGGCCTACTTCTTCCGCCGTCAGGCCAGCGAGCCCATGGTGATTTCCAACGAACGCATGCGCGAAATGCTGGACGAGCTATTCGACTAACGCAGCTGCGCCAGAAGCGGGCCGTAAAGCAGCTGACACGCCTCCTGGAATCCGGCCTGATCCATCAGTTGCTCCGCAGCGATCTCGGTGCCGAAGCAGAGCTGCATCACCGGGGTGGCCCCTTCGTCCTGCCAGGTCTTGCAGAAGTCCTGCTCCCGCGACCCCGATTTGCGCCGGTCTTTGGCCACCATCTGCCAGCCGCTCTTCGGGGGGACCGGCCAGCACCGCTCCAGCCCCTGTCGCGCCAGCCGCGCCAGCTGCTGCAGCTGGTCCTCGGCTTCAGCCGTCGGCAAGGCCGACCAGCGCAAGTGCACCTCGGCGCCGGCAACCCGAGTGCTGCGGGCCACCACCGCTGAACCGGCACCAGGAGCCAATCCCTCAGCGCACAGCAACAGGTGCTGCAACCAGCCGCGCATCACCGCCGCGGCCGTGAGCATGCCAGGCTGCACCACCACCTGGGTGTCACCGGCGTAGAGCAAGGGCATCGGCAGGCCGGCGAGCACAGGCACCTCCCGGCGGCACTGACCAAGCGATGCCAGCTGCCGTTGCAGGGCCTGCCAACGCTGCTGCAGTTCCTCTTGCTCAAGAGCCGCACCAGCCCCCGCCGGCAGCACACCTTGGCCTGCCAGCGACGCCGTCCAATCCG
>NZ_JBGKDP010000156.1:0-17475 GCF_042954245.1 Parasynechococcus sp. | reverse complement strand
CTTGAGGGCACGCGAGGCCTGAAGACCATCCACCGCAGGGGTCTCCCGGCCGCACACGCACTGCAGAAAGTGCTCGAGCTCGGCATAGAGCGGTTCGATCGAGGTGGTGCTCACCTCCTCGATGAAGCCGTCATTCCGATACAGCAGCTCACCGTGATCGGCGGAATACCACTCATGGGCCCGGCGATGGATATGCAGGGTGTGGTTGAGGAAGTCCGTCTCCACCAGGCTCGAACGGCAATGGGCACTGAGGCTGCGGATTTTGCGGTGGCTCATCTTGCTGGCCGTGAGGCTGGCCACAACACCGTTCTCGAAACCCAGCGTGGCGTTGACGTAATCGATCGGGCCTTCGGCACTGCGACCACCGGCAGCGGCAAGCCGCACCACGGGTGCCTTCGCCAGCTCCAGCACGAGGTCGATGTCGTGAATCATCAGATCCAGCACCACAGAGACGTCATTGGCCCGATCGGAGTGGGGGCTGTGGCGACGCGCCTCGAGAACCACCACTTCCTCGTTGGCCACCACCTTGGTGAGCTCACGGAAAGCAGGGTTGAACCGCTCGATGTGGCCCACTTGCAGCAGACACCCCGCCGCTGAAGCAGCCTCGATCAGCGCGGTAGCTTCGTCCTGACTGGCTGCAATCGGCTTTTCGATCAGAACGTGCACACCCGCACGCAGGCAGGCCAGACCAACGGGATGGTGCAACAGCGTGGGGACCGCGATGCAGACGGCCTCCACCTCCGAGAGCATGGCGTTGTAATCGGCGAACCAGCGGCAGCCGAATTGCCCGGTGGCGAGCTTGCCGCGCTCAGCATCCGGATCCGCGACTCCCACAAGATCGGCATCCCGCAGAAGACTGAGCACCCGAGCGTGGTGCCAGCCCATGTTGCCGATACCGATCACTCCGACCTTGACTGGGACCATGGGGTCGGGAGACATCAGCACAGGCGGTCGATTGGGGGAAGGCTATCGGCCTTCAGTCGGATTCATCCTCTGAGCTGGGGAGAACAAGCCGGACCCGCTCGATCCGCGGGCCTGCCATGGCTGTGATCTCGAACTGCAAGCCATTGAAATGAAGCCCTTCCCCCGCGGATGGAATGTGCTGGAGCCGCTCCAGCAGGAAGCCCGCCAGGGTGTGATGGTCATCGGCCTCAGGCAGATCGAGATCGAGCTGTCGGTTGAGCTCGAAGATCTCCAGATCTCCTGCCACCAACCAGGCACCGGGGCAGTCCTTCTCTTCGAACAGATCCGGTTCATCGGTCTCGGCGGGATCCTCATCACCAACGATTTCTCCGGTGAGATCCGCTGCGGTCACCAGACCTTCAGTGCCGCCGTGCTCATCCACCACCAGCAGCAGTGGCTGACCGCTGCGGATCATCGGCAGCAGCTCCGCCAACGTGCAGGTCTCCAGCACGGGCACCGCTGGCTGGAGATAGGGCTCGAGCAGCGAATCGGCTTGTAATTCCCCCCGTGCGATCGGTTCGGCCATCTGGCGTAGATCCAGCACGCCGCGCACATCATCCAGCGATTGGCCGATCACCGGGAAGCGGGCATGACGGGTGTGATGCACGGCCTCCATCATTTCCGCGAAACGGACAGTGGCCGGTAGGGTGACCATCCCGGAGCGCGGCACCATCACCTCCCGCACCTGGGTGTCCCGCAGGGCGAAGACACCTTCCAGGATGTTCTTCTCATCCGGGAACAACCCCGTGACCCGTCCGGATTCCACCAAGGTTTCCAGCTCACCAGCTGAAAGGGCTGGCACCAACACATCCCATTGGGGAGCCAGGCCGAGCAGGCGCATCAGCAGGCCCGCCAGCGCCTCAAGCAGGTTGAGCAGCGGAGCAAGGCAGCGCATCACCACCTCCAGCAGCGGCACCAGTCGAAGCGCCGAGGATTCCGGACGGTTCAACACCCAGGCCTTGGGCAGCAAACCAGCCACCAGCGTGGCCAGCAGCACGATGCTGAGGAACAAGGCTGTGTCGCGCCAAGCGACACCCACAGACCCATCCGACCAGAGCCGCCCCCCCAGACCACGGCCAGCCCAGCCAAGCGCCACCAGAGCGAGGGTTGCACCCAATTGAGACACCAGCAAAGCGCGCCGCAGGCGCCGCTGGAGACGCTGGATGGAACGGGCCCCGGCCTGCTCTTCCTCCACTAGCACTTCAACGCGGCTTGGGCGTAGCCGCAGCAGGGCCACCTCTGCAGCCGCGAAGAAGGACGGCAGAACCAGCAGAACAGCCAGCAGAAGAAGCCGCATCAACAGAGGGGAATGGGGGTCGCGAGGATCGAACTCGCCTTAGGCGAATTATGAGTTCGCTGCATTCACCAGATTGCTAGACCCCCTCAAAGAGAGTGTTACCACAGGGGAGTTACGTCGGGGAAGTGATCCGATGTGGGCGACTCGAGCACGGGTTCGATTTCGATGGTGTCGGTGACCGCCAGGCTGCCGTTGAATCCGCTCGAAATATCCAGGGTTCGCATCGGCAGCGGCGGGCTCTGCTCTTCCAGGAAAGCTTCCGTCGTGTTCTGCAGTGCAGACCCATCCGAGATTAGCGTCTGATCGGGGAAGCGGAATCCCATGAACCGATTCCCCTCAATGCCGCCAACCGCGATCCCCAGAACATGGGTCAATTGATGCAGGGGGTCCACGCCACGGGCCATGGGCGAGGTCCAGGTGTAGAAGCGGCGGTTGATCAGCTCGCTGGTGGTCTCGGTGGGATGGCACACCGTTACTTCGACGGGAGCGAAACCACTGCCGGGCGGAGGCGCCTCGACACTGGTGGTGCAGACCAATCAATGGACCCGCCAGCACCGATGGGCCGGCGAACAGGAGCAGGCTCGAGCCAGAGAACGACCGCAGCAGCACCAGATAAAATAGCTCTAAGCGCAAACTAAGGACATCTGCGAAGCGCGGCCAGTCCCATGTCTGAATCGTCGAGTGTCCCGACTGAGCGGGAGCAACTGCTGAAGCGTCTGGCCACCCTGGCCTACCGACGCGGAAACTTCACCCTGGCCTCAGGCCGCAAGAGCGAGCACTACGTGAACTGCAAACCCGTGAGCCTGAGCGGTTCCGGCCTGGCCCTGATCAGCCGGGCGATGCTCACCCACGTGGAAGCCGATGCAGTGGCCGTGGCTGGTCTCACCCTCGGAGCAGACCCACTGGTGAGCGGTGTTGCCATGGCCGCCGCCGATCGAGGTCGGGAGCTTGATGCGCTGATCGTGCGCAAGGAAGCCAAAGGCCACGGCACCGGTGCCTGGCTGGAGGGTCCACTACCCGCCCCCGGGGCACTGATCACCATGCTGGAAGACGTTGTCACCACAGGAGGCTCCTCCCTCAAGGCGATCCGGCAGCTGCGCGACGCCGGTTACAAGGTGGACCGTGTCGTCACCATCATGGACCGGGAGGAAGGGGGTGACGCCGCCATGACGGCTGAAAATCTTGAGCTGATCAGCCTTTACAAGCTGTCTGAAATCGCCGCCTTCACGCCGGCATGAGCAAGTTGTTTTGGGACGCCCAGGTCCCCTGGCTGAGCTTGAACGGCAGCGGAGCACGCCAGTTTCTTCAGGGGCAGACCAGTGCTGACCTCAACGCACTCCAATCCGGCGATCTTCTTCAGACCTGCTGGCTGACCGCAATAGGACGCTTGCGGGCCGTGCTCGAACTTCGTTTCGATGCAGAGGGGGCCGATGTGATCGTTCTGGCGGGAGAGGCCTCTGCCGTTCACGCTGGATTTGATCAGGTGATCTTTCCAGCCGATCGGGTTCGCCTCCAACCCTTGGCCCAGTTGCGCCGACTGCAGTGGCTGGAGCCCAATGCTGCAGCCGTGTGGTGTGAGCCGGATGCAGCACTGCCAGAACCTTGGGCCTCAGGAGAAGGAGCCACCGCGACGGCTGTGGAGCAATGGCGGCTCCAAAGCGGATTCCCCCCGGGACCCGGTGAACTCAATGGCGAGACCAACCCCCTGGAACTGGGACTCATCGCTCAGGTCAGCACAGAGAAAGGCTGCTACCTCGGCCAGGAGACCATGGCCAAACTCATCGGCCAGGCAGGGGTGAAGCAAAAGCTGCGCTGTTGGAGCTGCCCCAGTCCGCTGGCGGCCGCCGCCAAGCTCACGCTGGATGGCGAGCGAGCTGGAGTGATCACCAGTGCTCTCGAACGCGACGGCACTTGGTTTGGGCTGGCCCTGGTGCGCCGCCAGTGCCTGGCCAGTCCAACGTTGGAAGGTCCCAACGGAGAACAGCTCCAGATCCGTAAACCTGAGGCATTTCAGCATCCCGACGCCTGATCCTGTTCAAGCAACCAGTCGGCAACGGCCCAGGTGGCCAGGCAGTCGTCGCGGTTGTAGTCGAAGATCCAGCGCAGCCCGTGCCTGGTACCGCGTCGATCGGGTCCCTCCCCCTGCCACTGCCGCCACCACAGTAGGGCCCGGGCCCCGTCCACACCGGCCTGACTCCATTGGAACCCCTGCCAGACTGCCACGGCTTTGAGGCCATAACTGGCGAGGGGCAGGCGCCAGTGATGCCGCACCCGGGCATGCACATCCACCAACCTCTGGCGAAGCTGCAGCACCTCGGCCTCTGCAGCACCCTGCCTCTCGACCATACGACTTAGGGCCAGGCTTTCTGTCTCCCCATAGTGGAGGATCGGCCAACCCCGATAGCGATTCAGCAACCGTTGCAAACGGAGCCAGCAACGGGCTTCACCATGCTCCGCCAGGGCCAGGATCGGGTGATACGCCACTGATGCCAGATCCCAGTCCCCGCTTCTGGTTCTGGGCAACACCAGAAAACCGTGAAGGAAGTCGTGACGGGCGTCGGGATCGGATTCGATGTCGTAGAGCAGCACACCAGGGCAGTCCTGCAGTTCCGGCAGCGCCGCTGAGGCATCCAAACGCTCCACCCGTCCATCGCGCTGCGCCCGGGCCTGGGCCACCAGGGATGCAGCCACCTCACCATGCTGATCCCCAAAACGTTGCAGCCGCTCGGCGAGCTGCAACGGATCAGCCGCGGCCAGATCGGACAAGCCGCGAATCTCAAGCTCCAACAAGATCTCTCGCCGCTTGGCTCCGATGCCGCTGACCTCGCTCAGATGCCCTTCCTCCGCCGCCACGGCATTGCAGGCGACACGCCAGCTGCAAAGGGAGCACTTGCGCCGGTCGGCAGCCAGCGGAGGAGGAACCGGCCGCTCGAGATCGGCGCGCAATTTGCGCAACCCGTCCGACAGCTGTCGGCGCAGGCCGTTTGAGAGATGCACCCGCTCCTGTTCTAGGCGCCGGCCGCCACCGCCGAGCACCAGCATGGACGGAACATCACCCTGCTGCTCCTGCTCAAGCAGCAGACCCATCAGTGCCAGGGGCAACTGATGTTCCCGGGTGGTGCGACGGCCCTGACGAGCCAACACCGGTTGATAGGCGAAGTCGCCCCAGCGGCTCTGGCCTTTGACCCGCCGGAGCAGCGGAGGATGCGCTTCCAAAGGCTCGCCGGACGGTCCCAACCCCTTCAGGCGCAGACCCACCACAGCCTCGGCACCAGCAGCACAGGCGGCGAAGCCATGGCCTGGCTTACGGGGCAACAAAGCCACAAAACTGCGCTGCTGGTCGTCCAGCAGCAGATTGCGATGGGCCGTCCAGCGCCGCTCGGCCAGATTTCCGTGGCGATCGAGCCAGGCCTTGCGACGGCAACGCAGCCAACTACGAAGCAACCGGTCGGTGAGGGCGTTGTCGGCAGACGGGGTGTCACCCATCCGCCAACCCTAGAGCTGCCAGCTGCTAGATCCACTGCAGTGCAGGCTGTGCCATGGCATCGGCTCCCCTCCCCCTAAGTCCAGCTCCGATCAAGTTCGGCACCGATGGCTGGCGCGGGATCATCGGCGTCGACATCACGGTTGAGCGGTTGTTGCCCGTTGCCGCTGCCGCGGCTCAAGAACTCTCCTATCGCGCACCCGAGGGTCTCAACAGCCGAACAGTGGTGATCGGTTACGACCGGCGCTTTCTGGCTCCCGAACTAGCGGAAGCCATCGCGACCGCTGTGCGGGGTTGTGAACTCGAACCCCTGCTCACCGACACTGCTGTCCCCACGCCGGCCTGCAGCTGGGCCGTGGTGGAGCGCAAAGCCCTGGGAGCGTTGGTGATTACCGCGAGTCACAACCCGCCGGAATGGCTTGGGTTGAAGATCAAAGGGCCCTTTGGTGGATCAGTCGAGGGAGACTTCACGGCCGCCGTCGAACGACGTCTGGCCGCCGGCGGCATCACGGCACCGATCAAATCGGAGGTTCCCCGCTTTGATGGGCGCGGCGACCATCTCGAAGGACTGCGCCGCAAGCTGGACCTCACCGCCCTGGTGCGAGGCCTCAAGGCCATCAACCTGAAAGTGATCGTCGATCCGATGCACGGATCAGCCGCCGGGTGTGTGACGGAGCTACTTGGCCCTGACGCCGCTGGCGTTGTGGAGGAAGTCCGCAGCGAACGCGATCCCCTCTTCGGTGGCCATCCGCCGGAACCCCTGGCGCCCTACCTCGGAGCGCTGATCAAGGCGGTGAAGGCCTCAACCGCCGCCGGGACCCCTGCCGTGGGACTGGTGTTCGACGGCGATGGTGATCGCATCGCCGCCGTGGATGAAACCGGTCGGTTCTGCAGCACCCAGCTGCTGATGCCTCGGTTGATCGATCACCTGGCCCGGGCCCGGCAGCTACCGGGCGCCGTGGTCAAGACCGTGAGCGGCTCGGATCTGATGAGGCTGGTGGCGGAGGCCCATGGGCGCAAGGTTCTAGAGCTTGCGGTGGGCTTCAAGTACATCGCCGCAGAGATGCTGGCCGGGGATGTGCTGATCGGGGGCGAAGAATCCGGTGGTGTCGGCTTCGGCATGCACCTGCCCGAACGGGATGCCCTGTTCGCGGCGATGCTTGTGCTGGAAGCCCTGGTGGAAGGAAAGCAACCCCTGGGCGAACGTCTGGATGCACTCCAGCAACAGCACGGAGGCAGTAGTCACTACGACCGGCTCGACCTGCGCCTTGGCGACATGGAGGCACGCCGGCGGCTCGAGACGCTGCTTGCCCGGAGCACGCCCTCGACCGTCGTCGGTGCCGAGGTGCTGGAGGTGATCAGCACCGACGGGATCAAACTGAGGATGGGACCGAACCACTGGTTGATGCTGCGCTTTTCCGGCACAGAACCGCTGCTGCGGCTCTATTGCGAAGGGCCCGATGCCGATCGGGTGAACGAGGTGCTCGCCTGGGCCAGACAGTTCGCGGAGGCCGCATGAAGACACTGGTGATCGCCAGCGGCAACGCCGGCAAGATTCGCGAATTCCAGGCTCTGCTGCAGGCCCTGCCCGTCAGCGTGCAACCCCAGCCTGAGGGATTGGAGGTGGAGGAGACGGGCACCACCTTTGCCGCCAATGCCCGGCTCAAGGCTCAAGCGGTTGCAGCCGCCACAGGGGGATGGGCCCTGGCCGACGATTCAGGCCTCAGCGTCGATGCCCTCGATGGTGCTCCGGGTGTGCATTCCGCCCGCTACGCCCCCACCGACCCGGAACGCATTGCCAGGCTGTTGCAAGCTTTAAACGGCTCAGACCAACGCCAGGCCTATTTCTGCGCCGCGCTCTGTGTCGCCGCTCCAGGCGGAACCGTCCTGCTGGAGGTGGAAGGCCGTTGCGATGGCTTGATCACGGCCGCACCCCGGGGGGATCAAGGCTTTGGCTACGACCCGATCTTCGAAGTCGCAGGAACCGGCCGCACCTTCGCCGAGATGCTCTTCGCAGAGAAGAAACAGCACGGCCACCGAGGCAAGGCCTTCAGCCTCTTGGAACCCAAGTTGCGCTATTTGCTCGAACCAAGCTGAAGAAGACCCAGGGATTCCAAAGCTGCCGGAGTATGGTCTGTACAGTGAGTTCCACCGCTGACGAGGTCCATGGCCATCGCCATGACCACGGGTACAGCGTGCAGACCGAAGGGGCTCTCCTCTGCATTGAGGCCGCTTCGGCCTGGGCCTTGATGATCGGCAGCCTCACCTTGGTGCTACTGCGGATCGGCACGGGACTGGGGGGACAGTACCTCCATCGATGCCCTGCAAGCCCTCATCGGGATCACCACGGTTCCGGTCCCCTCTGAAGCGCGCTAGGGCTAGCATGGCAGGAATGGCGGTGCACCACGGACACTCCGCAGTGATCCCGATGCCAATCAACGCAGGCAGTAATCCGGCTTGAGGGTGAGGCTCTGACTTGGCTTGGGAGCTTCCCCAGGCTTAAAGCTTGCCTCCCCCATTCGCGCAGCCATCGCTATGGGTCGATAGGTCGAACCACGCCGGTAAATCAGCAACAACTCCACCTTGCGCAGTCCTAGAGCCCGTGCTGTGGCCTGGACGCGACGTCGCACCGTCTCCAGAGCTTGTTTCAGCAACCGATCCGCCAATGGGGCACGGCCATCGCTTGATGCCAAAGACGTCATGCCCTACAATCAGCCCCCCGGCAAGCGACCAGCAGCTTTAATCAGCGCGTCGTAGTCCTCACGGCTTACCTTGCCCATATGGTGCCTGCCCGTTCCAGCCTTGGCGACGACCTTCTTCCCCCAGTGGAATAGCTGCAGGGTGCCGGGATCATGGGCCGCCCCATCGCCAAGGGCTGGATAGCTTGACGCGCCTCTGCCAACCGGGCATCAAGGGTACTCATCGCAGCGTCCTTACTGGGATTGTCAGCTTCGAGCCCTAGCGAAAAGCGAAAACGATCGCTGCGGGTGGTGTCACGCTCATTCACCTGGATCTGAAGCAGGGTTCCATTGCAAACGCGCTCTGCAGCCAGCAGCGGGGATGGCGTCAAAACAATGAGCCCGAGCAGAACGGGCGCGGCGACCTTGGCAGCACCCCAGCGTTGATTCGTCATTCAGAGCGTTCTGTCTGAGCCTCCATGCTGGCGAGCCTGGGGCGATAAAACCGGCTCAACCATGACCGACCTGGTCAGGCCGTAACTAACCCGGGAGCCCAGCTCCCGTGCAGGCCATGGGGAACGGCGAACGGCAGCTCCAGCACCGCCACCTCCGACAGATCACGGGCGTTGAGGATCACCAGGTCGGATGCGGCCCGGGCCCCGTTCCACACCAGGTCCAGCACCCAGCCGTCGTCCTCGGCTTCAGCACCGGGACAACGCACCATCAACGGCTCACTCACAAAGCCGCGGGGTGCCGCACTCCAGGTGTGGGTTGCCCCGGAGTGCAGATCAAGCTTCTGGATGGCCTGCAGCGGATCGTTGCCCGTCTCACGCTCCGCCACCGCCATCCAGGCGAAGCGAGCGCGGAGGCCCTGACGCTCGGGGTTGACCATGGCGAACTCGCAGGTGCGCTGGCTAATCCGCTCGGTTTGCACTGATTCGCGGCTCAGATCGAGGCGGCAACGATGCAGGATGCCCTCAGGCACTTTGTCGAAATCCACCTCAGCGAAATCCTCGTCGGGTCCGATGGACGGAAAATCGTCGTAGACGATGCTCTCCACCACAACCTGATCACCATCCTCGAAAGCGTTGAGGTGATGGAAAACAAAGCCGTCGGGAGCTTCAAGGATGCGGGGCTTCTGACCAGCGAAGCTACCGGAATCGCGAGGAATCAACCAGAAACGCCCCTTGCCACCAGGCTGAGACGCCAGGCACTGGGCCGCACCCTTTTCGCCGGTCACAAAGGGAAGGGGATTGAAGGCGATGGCGTTCTGGAGGAACACCGCCCAGTTGGGAGTGATGGCGAAGTCGTGGAGGAAGGCGAAGCCGGGGAAGCTGTCGGAACGGTCGTGCAGCAATGTGCCGGCCTCAGGACCATCGGTGGCGAACTCCATCACACGGATGGTGCTGCGGGGACCGGTCTTGACCCCGAAGGTGACCATGCAGGGCCGGCCGTTGTGGCCGGGGTCGAAACGGGGGTGGGCACTGAAGGCCTCGCCCTTTTTCAACACACCATCGAGGCGTGAAAGGTCGCGGGTTTCCAGGCTGCGGGGATCGAGCGCATGGGGCTCCGCAGCTTCCCAGAGGGCCAGCAGCTGATCGCCCAGACGTACCACGTTGGTGTTGGCGATGTTCTTCAAGCGCAGATCAAAAGCATTGGCCAGACGACCACCGGGCTTCTGGCTGCCGAACACCCCCCGGTAGAGCACCTTGCCGGCCTTCTCCTCCGCCAGCCAACCCTCAGTACGCACAAAACGGTTGCTTAGGGAGACGCTGCCGTTCTCAAACCGCATCGCGGCGATCATGCCGTCGCCATCGAAGGGGTGATGCACGCGATGCCCATCCCGCTCAAGACGCCCGGGACCATTGCGATAGAACGTGCCCTGAAGTTCGGCCGGAACCGCTCCACGCACCGGCGTCAGCGCCACGTCGGTGAGCTCCTCCTCCACATTCACAAAGGCGCTGGCCCAGTCGCTGCGGTCGTAGCGGCGGGCGGGGGCGACGGTCACGGGCGAACGATCAACGTTCGTCCATCCTCTCGTAACGGACTGTGAAGCGCGGAGCCCGCCTCAGCTGGCGCCAGCCTGCTCCAGCACCCCTTTGCTGCTGGGGATGGCGCCGGCCCGGCGTGGATCCACCTCAGTCGCCATACGTAGGGCCCGGGCAAAGGCCTTGAAGCAGGCTTCAACGATGTGGTGGGAGTTGGCCCCATCCAGCTGACGGATGTGGAGGGTCAGCCCGCTGTTGTTGACCACCGCCACGAAGAACTCCTTCACCAGCTCGGTGTCGTAGGTACCGAGCTTCTGGCTGGGAATCGCGAGGCTGTAGCTGAGTTGGGGTCGACCGGAACAATCCAGGGCTACCTGCACCAGGGCCTCATCCAGCGGTGCCACGAAGTGACCGAAGCGGTGGATGCCGCGCCGATCCCCCAGTGCCTGGGCCAGGGCCTGCCCCACGGCAATGCCCACGTCCTCATTGGTGTGGTGATCGTCGATGTGAGTGTCTCCCACCGCATTGATCTCCAGGTCGATCAGGCCGTGGCTGCTGATCTGATGAAGCATGTGGTCAAGAAACGGCACACCTGTGCTGGTCTGACACTGGCCAGAGCCGTCCAGATCCAGACGCACCTTCACATCGGTTTCACCGGTGACCCGATGGATCGTTCCCTGGCGTGCCATCACCCGACCTTCAGTTCCTTCATCGTGCCTCACATTCCCGTGACGCAGTAGCCCGCATCCACGTAAATGGTCTGACCGGAGATGCCGCTGGCCAGATCGCTGAGCAGGAAGGCAGCGGTGCCGCCCACTTCCATCTGGGTGACGGTGCGGCGCAGGGGAGCCTTCTCCTCCACGTTATGGATCATCTCGAGAATGCCGCCGATGGCGGAGCTGGCCAGGGTGCGGATCGGGCCGGCGCTGATGGCGTTGACGCGCACCTGCTTTTCTGGACCCAGCTCTGCCGCGAGATAGCGAACGGACGCCTCCAGAGCCGCCTTAGCGACACCCATCACGTTGTAGTTGGGAATGGCCCGCTCAGCACCGAGGTACGAGAGCGTGATCACACCGGCCTTCTCGCTAAACAGCGGCTTAGCGTGGGCACAGAGGGGGGCCAGGGAATAGGCGCTGATGTCGAGGGAACGGGCGAAGCCTTCAGCGGTGGTGGCGCTGTAGTCACCGATCAGCTCTTCCTTGCCGGCAAAGGCCAGGCAGTGCACCAGACCGTCGAGAACGCCCCACTTCTCCTTGATCTCGCCGAAGACCTCAGCCATCTGGTCAGCATCCTGCACATTTAGCGGCAGGAACAGACTGGGCTCCAGGGGGGCAGTGAGTTCGCGCACCTTCGCCTCAAAGCGGCCCTTGTCGTCAGGCAGGTAGGTGATGCCGAGTTCAGCACCGGCCGCCTTCAGCTGCTGGGCAATGCCCCAGGCGATCGAACGGTTGTTCGCGATGCCGGTGACGAGAATCTTCTTGCCGGTGAGATCAAGCAGCATCGGGACAGACCGGAACGAGTTGAATTCGCGCGATTCTCCCCCATCCCCCGCCAAGATCACCGCTCGTTTGCTGACAAACGCCGGTGCCCAGCGCTGCGTCACCCCCGATCGACGGCGACCTACCGCGGCAATTCGCGTCCCGCGATGCCCTGAACACCCTGTTGGCACAGGAGTTCCCAGGGGCGGAAGGGGAGCTCAGCCCCATCCGCGGTGGGCGTGAGGCAGCCGAAAACAAACTGCGTCGCATTGACGCGAAGCGCTACGCCAAAAGCCGTAACCACCTCAAGGGCGCGGTCACCGGGCTGTCGCCCTACGTTCGCCACGGCGTGCTCAGCCTCGCGGAGGTGCGCGATGCCGTTTTTGCACGGATCCGCAACCGCGATGAAGGCGGAAAGTTGATCAACGAACTCGGTTGGCGCGACTTCTGGCAACGGATGTGGCTCGACCTTGGTGACGAGATCAACAACGATCAGGAACCGTTCAAGACGGGCCATGACACTGGTGCCTATTCCCGGGAGCTGCCGGCCGATGTGCGCGAAGGGACCACGGGGCTGGCCTGCATGGACGGCTTCCGCAATCAACTGGTGAGCACCGGCTGGCTGCACAACCACGCCCGCATGTGGATGGCCTCCTGGCTCGTGCATTGGCGACGGGTGCATTGGAAAGCCGGTGCCGACTGGTTCCTGGAGCACCTGCTGGATGGCGATCCGGCCAGCAACCATCTCAGCTGGCAATGGGTGGCCAGCACCTTTAGCCACAAGCCCTACTTCTTCAACCGCGGCAATCTGGAGCGCTACAGCGACGGGCATTACTGCGACGGCTGCCCCAGTGCCCACTCCTGCCCGTTCGAGGGCAGCTACGACCAACTGGAAAACCAGCTGTTCACTCCGATGCCGGCCATTCGGGACAGCGGCAACAACCGAAACCAGCAACGCAACCGCCAACGCCGGAGCAGCGGGGGCGCCAGTGCCGCCCTGGCCCGTCCCAAGCAATAAGCAGAAGATTCCCCCATGACATTTCAACGCCCCATCCTCTGGATTCACGAGGAGGCTCTTGGTGCCAACAACCCAGCGCTGCAGGCCTGGCCCGAGGCCCCTGCAGTGTTCGTGTTTGACACCCGATGGATTCAAGACGCACGAATCAGCTGCAAACGGCTCGGCTTCCTCTACGAAAACGCCCTCGACCTTCCCCTCACCCTGCGCAAGGGAGATGTGGCCGCTGAGGTGCTGGCCTTTGCCCGTCGCCATCAGGCCGATGGTGTGGTGAGCAGCAGCGCAGTAGATCCACGCCTGGAACGCATCGGCGAGAACATCGATGCAGAGCTGCCGCTTGAGCTGCTGGATCCCGAACCGTTCGTGGAGTTGCTGCGGCCACCCCGGCTGGGGCGGTTCAGCCGCTACTGGCGCGAAGCCGAAGCGGTGGTGTGGGAGAGCTACTCACCAGCCCGTTGATCCCTCAGCAGCTTCCGGGCCCGATTCAATTCCTCCACGGGATTGGTGAGCAAGTCTTCTTCTTCGAGTGAGGGCAGCTGCACAGGAACCACCTGATTGTCGTTCCGAGGCGGCTCGGTCCATTGCCAGCGGTCTTCCGGAGCGCGCGCCTGGCATAGAGCCTTTACTTCGCTCTTCAACAGGCCACGCACATCGCGCCGGGTCATGGCATCGAAAAACTCCTGACGGGTCGCCAGCCCAGAACTGAACGGTGTGGATCCATTGCCGTTGAACAGGCGGGCTGGATCCGGCAGCCATCGGGGACGACACACCCCCGGAAAGCTGGTATCTGTTTCCAAATAAATGTGGAGCCCGTAGCCATCGGGCTGGTTGACCACAGCCAATCCGTCATGGGGGGAATGGCGCTGCAGGGGAAACAACCGCCAGCTGGGCGGCTCCTTCGGAGCAGCGCAGGCCCCCAGCAGCAGGGCGACTCCCCAAAGCAGATGCAGACGCGGCATCTATCACCACCGGAGGCGGCCATCCTGAAGCAGATTCGCCGCATCTGCCTGCGCCTTATGGCCCTGACACCATCCACGATGCTGGCGCTCGGCACAGGCCTACCCGGCTTTGATCTTCCCCAGGTCACGGGCGGGCGACTGAACAGCCAATCGCTGGTCGGGCGTCCTGTGCTGCTGATGGTGCTTTGCGCCCATTGCCCGTTTGTGAAACATGTGGAACCCGAGCTCACGCAGCTGGACCACGATTTCAGCGATGCGATGTAGCTGGTGGGCGTCAGCAGCAACAGCCTGATCACCCACCCCCAGGACGGGTCGGAGCAACTGGCAGATCAAGCCAGGCGCCAGGGCTGGAACTTTCCCTACCTGCTGGATGAGCAGCAAACCCTGGCCCGAGTTCTCAGGGCCGCTTGCACTCCCGAATCCTACCTGTTCTCACCCGATGGTGAGGGCCTGCAGACCCTGCGTTACCACGGCCAGTTGGACGGCAGCCGGCCCGGCAACGATCAGCCCCTCAACAGCCGTGACCTGCGAGCCGCCCTCGATGCCGTGCTGACGGGATCTCCGGTCAACCCAGACCAGACCGCCTCGGTGGGCTGCAACGTGAAGTGGAACCCCGGACACGAACCGGAGTGGTTCGGCAGAGGCACTTAAGCTTTGCTTTATGCAGGTACCTCCCTTCAGCCTCAGCCAGCAGATCTATGATCTCGGTGCGGACCTCGAAGAGGCGGTGCTCGAGGTGCTACGCAGCGGCCAGTACATCGGTGGACCGCAAATCCAACTCTTCGAACAAGCCTTCGCCGCCAGCGTCGGCTGCGGTCATGCCGTGGGCTGCAACAGCGGCACCGACGCTCTGATCCTGGCCCTGCGTGGCCTGGGCCTTGGCGCCGGCGATGAAGTGATCTCCTGCTCGTTCAGTTTTTTCGCCACGGCTGAGGCCATCAGCGCCGTCGGCGCCACGCCGGTGTTCGTGGATGTCGATCCCAGCACCTACCTAATCGATTTCGATCAGATCGAAGCCGCAATCACCCCCGCCACCAAGGCCCTGATGCCGGTGCACCTGTTCGGGCGTGCGGTGAATATGACGCGGCTGATGGCCATTGCCGAGCGCCATCAACTGAAGGTGGTCGAAGACTGCGCCCAGGCGACGGGAGCCCGTTGGCAGGGCCAGGCCGTCGGCAGTTTCGGTGATGCAGGCTGCTTCAGCTTCTTCCCCACCAAGAACCTCGGTGCAGCGGGAGATGGTGGTGCAGTCACAACCAGCGATACCCAACTGGCCCAGGCGATGCGTGAGCTGGCGGTGCACGGCATGCCAGAGCGCTACCTGCACACCAGCCTTGGCTACAACAGCCGGCTTGATGCCATCCAGGCCGCGGTGCTGAACGTGAAGCTGCCGAGGCTTGAGGAGTGGATCAACAAACGCAAAGCCATCGCCAGCCGATACCAAGAAGCCTTGGGCGATCTCAACGGCCTCACCCTACCGTCAACCGATGACGGCCACAGCTGGAACCAGTTCGTGGTTCGCATCGGCAGTTGCCCCAGCGACCAGCCGCTCTGCAGCGCCAGTTGCAATCCCTCCATCACCAGTGCACGCCACGGGATTCCTGAAAGCTGCTGCCGCGACTGGATCAAACAGACCCTGCAGGAGCGTGGGGTGAGCACAATCATCTACTATCCGATTCCGATCCACCGCCAGCCGGCCTATGCCCATCTGGGCTTGAAGCAGGGTTCCCTACAGGTCACGGAACAACTCTGCAGCCAAGTTCTGAGCCTGCCGATTTTCCCTGAGTTAGGGGAAGAACAGCAACAGGCTGTGATCGACAAGGTGCGCCAGTTGCTTCAAACCAGCCCCACAGTTCGGAGCTTTGGAAGCGACGACGAAACGCCACTTGCCGCTTAACTCAGGCAACATCCAAGTCGCAAACAGTCCCTTGTGGAGTTGGTGAATCGATCCAGGGCCCCTAGCGTGAATATGAACGCTCGATACCGTTGGCAGCACAACACTTAAAGGCAACATGTGTTGCGGCCTTGGCCACACTGATCAACAGCACCTGCGCAGCATCAGCAGGTCCCTTGGTGTGCACGACCACTTACAGTGGAGCAGCGCTAGAGACCAGCGTCTGCAGGCACATCGAAACCCAGAACGAACGTATAGAGAAAAAGATTTACACCTGGATAGCACTTATTCTAGCGGAATTAGAGTATTTCCAGGAATAACTAAAAGCCTTGGCTTGGCCTTCGGTGGAATCAATGGGACAAGTTTCGTGGGTATTGGCTATCCCGAGCAAACAATTGTTTGAGATGAAGAGATTCTGCAAAAAAATTCAGGAACTTTTGGAGCTGCAAACAGAGTCCGTACCACTGAGAACAGCTGATCTACCGAATGGTTTTGAGAGCAGCTTTTCCCTGAAATCCCCGACTCACCCCTCGACCAGTCCAACTAATGGTTCATCGTCAACCAAACCAATCGCAAAAGCAAAAAGCTGTTCAGCTTGAGGCCAACGACCAGCCTCTGCTTCAGCAACGGCAGCATTATGAAAATGGGCTGCATTCAACCAGCCGTGGCGAAGACCCAATGCTCCATGCCAGTGACTACGAATTAAAGCGGCGTCATCCAAGAGTGCTCCCGTAAGATCAGCCGGACGCAGATCGACGCTCTCTAGCAGAGTTGAACGAAGATCGGCTCTTCGCAAAGATACCCCCACCAAGGTGGCCTGTTGGAGGTCGACGGCAAAAAGGTCGGCACCCTCCAGAATCGCTTAACTCAGGTTAGACCTCCGAATCTGCACTTTACGTAACTGAACTCCAGCTAAATTGGCATACACCAGGTCAGCTTAACGCTATCTGGGAATGCAGCAAGGGTACTAAATATACGGCTAATTCAATACCCAAATCTAACAAGAAAGCAAGTATGCAGAAATGTTCCATACTGCTACGGGAAGACTAACACCTATCAATGCAGGCCATATTACCCATACTCCTGCTGGCGCTACGGGAGATGCAGATAAAGATACTATTACGGATGGTACTCATATTATTACTGGTCGTGGTGCTACGGATACAACGGTAGTACATGCTATCGATATAGATAGTCAAATTACACTAATTGTTATTGGGGCACTTGCTACAAAATCAATGTAGTAGTCAAACCACTTTTGGTCCACTGTGGATTTAGTAAAAACAAATTTTGATGAAAGCCAGCTGTCAAATAATACTACAAGCCTAAACAAATACTACAATATCAATATCAATATCAATATCAATATCAATATCAATATCAATATCAATCTCAATCTCAATCTCAATCTAATGCACATGAGTAACAATGCCAATATTGCAAATGCACCAAGAACTTTTAAGGGTTCGGTATGGGCAAGAAACGTTTGCTTTAGCAGAGAAGATGCAAACAGAGCATCAAGACAGGATTAGATAAGAGGAGAATTAGGCCAAACAAGAGCATCATATCTTGGGAAATTGAATGGTTTTTAATCAATAAGACAGTAGATTAATATGGCGATGAATATAATTTTGGTCTGCCCGAATACCGTGCACAGAACGAGATATTGATGGACTCACAACGAATTCTGAGCAAATAAAATGTACATACTAAATAAAA
>NZ_JBGKDP010000155.1:0-10008 GCF_042954245.1 Parasynechococcus sp. | reverse complement strand
GTCTACAACCGCACCTATGCCAAAACCGAAGACTTCCTCCAGGGGCGTGGCAAGGACAAGAACATTCAGGGCGCCACTGACCTCGAAGATTTCGTTGGCAAGCTAGAACGCCCTCGCCGGATTTTGATGATGGTGAAGGCGGGGCCTGCCGTCGATGCCGTTGTTGATCAGCTCTCTCCCTATCTTGAACAAGGCGATCTGCTGATTGATGGAGGCAACTCCGAATACCACGACACCGAACGTCGGGTGAAGCAACTCGAGAGCAAGAGTTTCGGCTTCATCGGTATGGGTGTGTCCGGTGGCGCCAAAGGTGCCCTGGAGGGGCCGAGCATGATGCCCGGAGGAACCAAGACCTCCTACGAGGCCATCGAGAGCCTCGTGAACAAGATGGCGGCCCAGGTCGAAGACGGACCTTGCGTGACCTATATCGGTCCCGGGGGGTCAGGACATCTGGTCAAAACGGTCCACAACGGGATCGAATACGGCATCGAGCAGATCCTCGCCGAGGGCTACGACCTGATGAAACGGGTCAAGGGAATGAGCGGTGTGCAGATGGCCGACGTTCTGGGTCAATGGAATGTCACAGAAGAGTTGTCCTCGTATTTGGTGGAAATCACCGAGGTGTGTCTCCGCACCAAAGATCCCGTCGATGGCAGTGATCTGGTGGAAAAAATCACCGATCAGGCTGGCCAGAAGGGCACGGGACTCTGGACCGTGGTGACGGCGCTACAGATGGGCGCATCGGTGCCCACCATCTATGCCTCCCTCAATGCACGGGTGATGAGCTCGATGAAGCCACAGCGCTTGGCGGCGGAATCAATCCTCCAAGGTCCTGCCATCAAGGACTTTGACCTGGGGACACCTGACGACGCCATGGCTCCGTTGATGGATGCCACGGTTCTGAGCTGCATCGCCAGTTATGCCCAGGGCATGGAATTGTTGCGCATTGCCTCCCAAGATCTCAATTATGAGCTCCACATGCCTTCAATCGCTCAGATTTGGAAGGGGGGCTGCATCATTCGGGCCCGTCTGCTAAAGCGCATTCAGGATGCTTTCCACGCGGATCCCCAGCTGCCCAACCTGATGGTGGATGCCTGGTTCGCTGAGCAGATCAACCGACGGCTGCCCGGACTGGCTCAAGTGGTGGCTGGTGCTGCCGAGGCCGGCATTCCTGTTCCCTGCTTCAGCAGCACCCTCGACTACATCAACAGTTACCGCTCCGGTCGTCTTCCTCAGAACCTAGTTCAGGCGATGCGCGACTGCTTCGGCTCCCACACCTACCAAAGAGTCGACAAGGAGGGCACGTTCCACACCGAATGGCTCAGCTGAGTGGTTGAGCGATGACCAACTACCGCATCGAGCGGGCGAAGGATTCTCAGGACCTCGCCCGCCAGGCCTGTGAAACTGTTGCCGCCCAAATTGACCTGGCGTTGGATCAACGCGATCGCTGCCAGATCGCACTTTCCGGTGGGAGTACGCCGGCCCGAGCCTATTCCCTGCTGGGTCAGGAGCGGCTGCCCTGGGATCGGGTGGACGTCGTCCTGGGTGACGAGCGCTGGGTTGCTGCCGGCGATGAGTCCAGCAACGCCGGCATGTTGCGACGCACCCTGCTCTCCCCCGGGCCTGGAGCCGCCGCCGCTTTTCACCCGGTGCCCACTGTGGAGCTGGACAGTCCTGAGGCCAGTGCCCAGGCCTTTGCTGATCAGATCTCTCAGCTTTGCTCAGGAGCACCACCGGTGTTCGATGTGATGCTGCTGGGACTGGGGGATGACGGCCACACCGCATCTCTTTTCCCCGGCACTGAGGCTCCAGGGGTGCTGGATCGCTGGACAACCATCGGACGCGGCAAGGGGTTGGATCGAATCACGTTGACGACTCCTGTGCTCAGTGCCGCCCGTCAGGTGATCTTCCTCGTTAGTGGGGCCGGAAAACAGGAGGCCCTCAGGCGACTGGTGGATCCCTTCGAATCCTCCGATCGCACCCCCGCTCGGCTGGTTCAACCTGCTAGTGATGTGCTGGTCCTTGCCGATCAGGATGCAGCCGCCGGCCTCTGAGCAGATTCTTTTCCAGGGCAGCGACTTTGCTGACTGGGCCAGCCTGAATGACACGATCATGGGCGGCCGATCCCGTGCCGGCTGTCGCGTGACCCCTGACGGACTCGTTCTGGAGGGGGACCTGGTGGAGACCGGTGGTGGGTTCGTGAGCTGCCGTTCCCCCCGCCTGCAGCCCGCGCTCGATCTGTCGCCTTATTCGGCACTTCAGCTGGATGTTGAGGGAGAAGGTCGAACACTGAAGATTGCCCTCGGTTGCCGGGATAGGGCCATGGGACTCACCGAACTGATTCCTGGTGGTCTCCGTTGGGTTGTGGATGTTCCGACCCAACCCGCTGGCGTGACCCCTGTGGTGGTGCCTTTCGCCGACCTCAGACCCACCGTGCGGGCCAAGCCCATTGGCTTACCGCTGCGCTTCGATCCCAGTGGCATCACCCGCATTCAGGTGTTGCACTCGAAATTTGGCGATGCGGGGGATCTCAATCCGGGTTTTCGTGCTGGCTCCATCCGGATGCTGATCCGCTCAATCCGCGCCTTGCCCTGAGCCCATGGACCTTCTGGTGTTGATTGCCAAGGCGGCTGACGTTTGCCTCAAGCCCTGGAGCCATGCGGTGGTTTTGATCGATCCTTCGGCTCCCGAACAAATCGACGATCTGCACGTGCGCATTGAATGCCGCGATGGTGAAGGCCAGCGTTGTTCCGATCAGGACCTTGAACTGGAGATTTACCGGAGTGGCGACGAAATCAACCTGATGCTCAGCTGGTGGGACCAACCCGAACGCCCGATGCTCTGGCATGGGCGTCATCCGGTTTGGATGGATGGAGCTTCGGGTCAGCGTTGCGCAGCACCTCAGGCTACCGCCTCTCTTGAGGCATTGGGCCGGCGCTTACGGGCTCTGGTGCAACCGGCTGTTTAACCGACCACGCCGAGTTTACTCGGCGTGGTCGGTTGTTGCCCCCCGGCTCGAGCTGGAGACCAGCCGTGCGTATTTGCCGAGAATTCCATGGCGATAGCGCGGTTCCGGCTTACTCCATCCCGCCCGGCGGCGCTCCAGTTCCGCCTCATCCACATTGAGTTGGAGCAGCAGCTGGTCAGCATCGACGGTGATACTGTCGCCCTCTTGAACCAGGCCGATCGTTCCACCTACAGCAGCTTCAGGGGCCATGTGACCCACCACCAGGCCATAGGTGCCACCGCTGAAGCGGCCATCAGTGATCAGGGCGACCTTGTCGCCCAGGCCTTGACCAACGATCGCTGAGGTAGGGGCCAGCATCTCCCGCATGCCCGGTCCACCAACGGGACCTTCGTTGCGGACCACCACCACATCCCCGGCCTTGATCTTTTTGTCGAGGATGGCGGCGAGGCAGCCTTCCTCGCTTTCGAACACCCGGGCTGGGCCTGTGAGTACAGGGGTTTTCACACCGCTGATCTTGGCCACGCTGCCCTCGCTGGCGAGGTTGCCCTTGAGGATTGCCAGGTGTCCTTTGGCGTAAAGGGGATTGCTCAGGGGGCGGATCACGTCCTGCCCGGCGGGCGGTTCGGACGGCACATCTGCCAGCAAGTCCTTCAAGCTCTTGCCCTCCACCGTTCGGCAGTCGCCGTGCAGCAACCCAGCATCTAACAGCAGCTTCATTACCTGAGGAATGCCGCCGGCGTTGTGCAGATCAACGGTTACGTAGCGGCCGCTGGGCTTGAGGTCACAGATCACTGGCACCTGCTGTCGGATTCGTTCGAAGTCATCGATGCTCAGCTCGACGCCGGCCGTGCGGGCAATGGCCAGCAAGTGCAGCACCGCATTCGTGGAACCACCCACCGCCATGATCACGCTGATGGCGTTCTCAAAGGCTTCCTTGGTGAGCAGATCCAGGGGACGGATGCTGGCTTTCACTGCCTCCACCAGCACCTCAGCGGAACGAGCGGCACTGTCGGCCTTTTCCTCGTCCTCGGCCGCCATCGTGGAGCTGTAAGGGAGGCTGAGCCCCATCGTTTCGATCGCGGCGCTCATGGTGTTGGCAGTGAACATGCCGCCGCAACTGCCAGCCCCAGGGCAGGCGTTTTTTTCAACCGCTGTGAGCTGCTTTTCATCGATCTTGCCGCTGGTCAGCTGGCCGACCGCTTCAAAAGCACTCACCACCGTGAGATCACAGCCGCCAAGTTTGCCCGGCTTGATCGTGCCGCCGTAGACGAACACAGAAGGAATGTTCATCCGCGCCATGGCCAGCATCGCGCCAGGCATGTTCTTGTCGCAGCCACCGACTGCCAGCACCCCATCCATGCTCTGGCCGTTGCAGGCCGTTTCGATGGCGTCAGCAATCACTTCACGGCTCACCAGGGAGTATTTCATCCCTTCGGTGCCCATGGAAATTCCATCACTCACGGTGATGGTCCCGAACATCTGTGGCATGCCTCCGGCCTGCCGCGCTGCTTCCTCGGCTCGTTTGGCCAGGTCATTCAGCCCAATATTGCAGGGGGTGATGGTGCTGTAGCCGTTGGCAATGCCCAGGATGGGCTTGCCGAAGTCACTGTCTCCAAAGCCCACGGCCCGCAACATGGCGCGGTTGGGAGACCGCTGAATCCCCTTGGTGACGGCGTCGGAGCGAAGCATGGAACGGAGCGGACCAGTGGCAATCAAGCCAACCTACCGAGCGCTCATCCTTCGCTTCCGAGACCTTCGAGCTGGGCGCGAACGCGGGCGATCTCAGCGTTGAGTTTTTCCACCCGTTCCTCAAGGTGTCCGTTTGGTGAGCTGTCCAGCACTTCAGAACCGTCCTGCATCCGCGGTGCGTGCAACATCGATTTCTGCGCGCCATAGCGCCTGCGCTTGTCGGCTTCATTGAGGAGCCACCAGGCCAGGCCTGCAGCACCGAACACTGCTCCGGTGACCAGAGTGGCCAGGGTGCCTGAGCCCGTGTCGTGCTGCTGGGCCATAGGAGCGATCAACCTTCCTGAAGGTTAGTCACGCCTTCCAGATCTGAAGTTCAGCCGTCGCACAGGGTCACCGATTCCCGGAGAAATCTCGCTTTGCTCCCCTAGGTTTTCGTCGATGCAGGCGGTATGCAGCGTTAGATCTGGAATCGCTTCACCCAACAGCTTCAGTCCAGGACTGGCGCACAGCGCGGTGATCAGCCGCAGCCGCCGTCCATCCACACCTCTCTTCTGAAGCTCCTGCAGAAGCTCGAGGGTGGCCTGACCATCGCTGATCTGATCAACAAACAGAATCACCCCGGCGTTGGCTTCGATCTCCTCCGGACAGGACCCCAAACAGAGGGATGAATCAGGCAGCACGGACCGTGCTCCCTGCCAAAGCTCGAGGCCTGCTGGCAGCACTGGAATGGCGATCAGCGGTACCGATGCCTCAACGAGTGTGCCTTCGGTGTCTCCATGGATTCCGGGCACCATTTCCCGGCGATGGGGCAGCCAGTCCCGCAGGGCTTCGTAGGTGAGCCACCGCCCAAGCTCCTGCAGGGCGGTGGCGTACAGGGCAGCAGGGGTTTCCCGGTGCCGCAGCATCGTCAGCCAATGACCGATCAGGGGGTGGGGTGGAACCACCACCCGCAAGCTCATGGCCATATCGACTCGCTCCGCTGACAGTTGCCATAACGTAATTGCTCAAATTACCGGTCTCATGGGCGCCCTTCGACGTATGGCTTCGCTGCTGGCGGTGATCACGCTGGCGTTCAGCACCGTTTTCTGGGCTGAATCAGTGCAGGCCATCACCGCTCCCGAGTTGCGTGGCCAATTCGCAGTTCAGGAGATCAGCGCCGATATGCACGGTCTCGATCTCAAGGAAAAAGAGTTCCTCAAGGCTGATTTGCGGGAGGTGAATCTCAGCGGCACGGACCTGCGCGGAGCTGTGATCAACACCTCGCAACTGCAGGGGGCTGATCTTCGTGATGCCGATCTCTCCGATGTTGTTGGCTTTGCTAGCCACTTTGAGGGCGCGGATCTGCGGGGGGCCAACTTCACCAACGCGATGATGATGCAGAGCCGTTTCACGGACGCGCAGATCGACGGTGCTGATTTCACCAACGCCGTAATCGATCTCCCGCAACAGCGGGCCCTCTGTGTTCGGGCAGATGGATCCAACCCGATCAGTGGCGTCTCAACCCGTGAGAGCCTGGGCTGCCGCCCTTAATCGTTATGGCTAAGCGTCTGCCGGTGACCGTGATCACCGGATTTCTTGGGGCCGGCAAGACCACGGTGCTCCGCCATCTGCTCACCAGTGGTGGCCAGCGATTGGCCGTGATGGTCAACGAATTCGGCAGCGTTGGGCTTGATGGTGATCTGATCCGCAGCTGTGGCTTCTGTCCCGAGGAGGATGTGGACGGCCGGTTGGTTGAGCTGAACAACGGTTGCCTCTGCTGCACGGTGCAAGACGACTTCCTCCCGACGATGGAGAGGTTGCTGGAACGGGCGGATCAGTTGGATGGGATCGTTGTTGAGACCAGCGGTCTGGCCTTGCCACGCCCTCTGCTTCAGGCCTTGGATTGGCCGGCCATCCGCAGCCGTGTGTATGTGAATGGTGTGGTGACGCTGGTGGATGGCGAGGCCTTGGCTGCGGGCAGCCCAGTGGCTGATGCTGAAGCGCTGGAGCGCCAACGTGCCGAAGATCCCAGCCTCGATCACCTCACAGCGATCGACGACTTGTTTGAGGATCAACTCCAGGCTGCTGACCTGATCTTGATCAGCCGGGCTGATTGCCTAGATGCATCAGCGATAGCTGAGGTGCAGGGCCAGATCAAGGACAAAGTCCGCCCGGGCACTGCTCTACTCCCTGTGTCTCAGGGACAGGTGGAGACATCTGTTGTTTTGGGCCTTGAGCACAAGCCCACGCAACACGACCACACTCATCACGATCATGACCATAGCCATGTCCAAATGGTCGGCAGCAATGTTCGCGTCGAAGGGGCGTTGGACCGCCAGGCCCTTGAGCAGCTGTTACCCAACCTAGTCAGCGATCACCAGGTTGTTCGACTCAAGGGGCGTGTCTGGTTGCCCAGCAAAACGCTTCCGTTACAGATCCAGATGGTGGGTTCGCGGCTGAATAGCTGGTTTGAAGCAGCTCCCAGCCATGCCTGGCGTCCCGATCAGGGCTGTGGTGCTGATCTGGTGGTGTTGGCCTTGAACAAGGCTGCCGCTTCGGCGGTGGAATCCAGCCTTCAGAGGCTGGTGCAGGCCACGCCGGCCAAGGCCAGCCCCGCGGCAGCCACACCAGAGAGCTGAATCGGGTCTCCTCCCATTCGGCCCACAAAAAGAGCCATCACTGGCGCCGTGGCCATCAGCGTCACCCCTTCTCCAACGGGCATGGTTTGCAGCACAACCTGTTGCAACAGGATTTCCCCGTTGGTTCCAACCACGGTGGCGATCACTAGCTTTCATTTCTCCCGCCGCTTCAGGTTGGTTTGTCTCCAGATCCCGTTGAGGAAGGGGAGCAGACCGAGCCAACCGCCCAGCAGCCTGATGGCAGCCGTCTGCAATGAGCCGAGCTCAGCAGCGATGACCCCCTGGTTCGGTTGGCTCGTCTCTTTCGCCTGCAAAGCAATGAGAACCACTGCGCTTGAAACCAAAAGTGCGCCGAGACCGTTCTTTACTCCCAAGCTATCCCTCATCACCAGTACCCCAGCGATGCTGGCCAGCACCGGTCCGCTGTTTTTTTCATTCTTCTGATCAGCTCTGCGGTGATCGCCACCCTTGGGTTGATCTCCAACAGCACGGCGGTTGTGATCGGGGCCATGATCGTCGCGCCTCTGATGGACCCCATCCCATCCTCAGCCTGGCCTTTGGTTTGGCCGTCAGCGATGGAAAATTGATCCGACGTTCCACCGTCACCATTGGCTTCGGCGTTCTGGCGGTTATTGGAACCGCAGCGTTGATCAGTTTGGGACTTGGGATCAGCCATTTGCAGTCGAAGATCACCAGCCGCACGTCTCCGAACCTGATCGATCTCGGCATAGCCATTGCGGTAGCGGTTGCCGGGTTGTTCTCGATGACCCGCAAACAATTGTCGAATTCGATTGCCGGGGTGGCGATTGCTGTCGCCCTTGTGCTACCGCTCTGTGTCAGCGGCATCCGCCTCACCCTCGGCTCGAAAATGGTGGCTGTGTTTGGTAGTGGAACGGTGGCGGGTCTCACCAATCAGATCGTGGAGGGATCGTTTCTGCTTCTCCTGGCCAACCTGATCGCCATCACCGTCACCAGCCTTGTGGTGTTTTTGGTGCAGCGTTACGGCTCATTCCGCAGCTGTTGGCGCAATTTTTTGGTCTGGTTGGGATTGCTCAGGCTGCTGAGCCTGCCGTTGTTATCGGCATTGCATGACTTCAGTTTGCGGCAGGAGATGGATGCGGAATTTGGTCGCTTCAAACCACGACAACTCAAACATGTAGCCATCGCACAAGGCAACCAGAGATTGTGGTCAAAAGTTCGTCTGATGTACAGTAGCGTCAGTGTTGTCGACAACAAGGCAAGGCTAAGGCTGGATGTTGTACTGAATGCACCTGAAGATATCGTGGATCAATCCTTTATGAACAAGGTCAATCATCAGATGTTGAAACGAGCCAAAGGCTTTGGCTCGGATGACCTTGATGTCAACATCAGTGTGATCCCCAATCGTGTGTATAAGTTCGATAATCAGAAGATCAATAAGTCATGGATCTGCGTTTTAAATCACTCTCAGAGTTGGTTTTATGTCGCCAGTAAAGAGTTGATCAGACCGTTCGACAACGTCCAGAGCTTCGTCGCCTTATCGCTGTCATTCGCTTCCTCGGAGGGTTCTGTTGTTTTGAATTGATGCCGGCCAGGGCCCAACAGCGCATTGCTCCAGTAGCTGAATCCCGGCTGGTGAAGCTGTTCATCGATGAGCTGAACCAGCAGTGCCCCAGCCTGCTCAACGCTTTCCGTCAATTGCAATAGATCGCGGGCGACAAATCCAAATAAGGCCTGTCCCATGGGATTGGCTTGGAGACTGTTTCTGAAAAACCCCCCTGATGTCCGTGGAATAACCAGCCCTGGACTCCAGGCCACAATCGGCACCCCTGGACGCTGCCGGTGGATCTGCAGGGCCATCAGAAGATTGCAGAGCTTGCTGTCTTTGTAGGCCTTATCTGCATTGAACTGACTTTCTCCGTCCACCATCGGGGCCCCAGCTCCCTGGCGCAGCCCCTGCAGCATGCCCAGGCCTGCAGGCTGACCAACCCGTCCGCCGCCGGTGGTTGGGTTGTGCACCTCAGAGGCGGTGATCACGATGGCTCGGGTTTGCTCTTTCAATCCTTCAGCCAGAAGTTGATGGGCAAGGTGGTTCACCGCAAAGGTGAGTTCGATGCCTTGTACACTCCAACGGGGGGAGCGATGACCGGCGTATTGCAACCCAGCATTCAGCACCAGTGCATCGAATGGCATCCGGTCACGGCGGAGTTGTTCGATCGCCTTGGCCACAGACGTAAGGTCCGCCAGATCTGCAATATATGTCTCAACGGAACCCGATAACGCGGTGCGGGTTAGCTCGGCCCGTTTTGCATTGCGGCAAACAACGGTGAGTGCATCACCTCGGGCCAGCAGAATTTTTGCCGCTTCAAGGCCAATACCGCTGCTGGCACCGGTGATCAGAATGCGGCGCTTTTCAGCAGTCGTCATGGAGTTGGAACACGTAGAGATCCGCGTCACGATCGCTCACCACGTACATCCTTTTTCGACCGGGATCGACGGCAACACCCTCCGGTTTGCGGATCCGTTTTGGCTTGTCTCCTGTGCTGATGGTGAGATCGAGGCGCTGAAGAACAGTGTCCCCTGCCCAGTCGTAATCGAGTTCGATCAGCAGCCCGGGCTGGCGTTCGTTGAGCACAACCACATGGTCGTTCCTGGTGTTTACGGTGATGCCCTCCAATCCGTAACGCGTCCTGATGCAACGCACGGTTTTGCGCACCGGAACCAGTCGTGGCATCGGAGGTTCCATTGCCAGTC
>NZ_JBGKDP010000154.1:0-3170 GCF_042954245.1 Parasynechococcus sp. | reverse complement strand
AGCCGCAGAAGCCGTCACCGCCGAGAACGAGAACTTTCACCCCAAACTCCTGCAGGAACGAGCGCAAGTGCTCACTGATGGCAAGTTACTACAGGGATTTTTTCCCGTCGTGGTCAGCTGATCACAACGGTCACCGCCATCAGGGCAACCACGAGCACTGCGCCGCTGATCAGCATCAGCTGGGTTCCGGGCCCACGGTTGCTTCCAGCTTCAATGACCTCCATGCGGGGCTCCTTGGCGAAAGCGTTCAAACGTCCGCCGTCCTCGGTGGTGACCTGCATGGCTTCTTCAAGACTCAACGGACCTTATGAGTCCAATTGCTCAGTGCCTTGGTTTATGAAGCCAGCTTCATTTCACTTCAAGAGTCTTTACCTGAAACCAGGCCCTGGGTCGGTGAGCTGGCGGAGGCTTGGGCCCGCTTGGGAAGGCGTCCGGAGCAATAGGCGAGTCGTCCCGCTTCGACGGCCTGCCCCATGGCCTGGGCCATGCCGCCGGGGTCGCCTGCCAGTGCAATGGCGCTGTTGACCAGAACCGCGTCCGCTCCCATTTCCAGCGCTTGAGCCGCTTCGCTCGGGACGCCGATTCCGGCATCCACGACGACAGGGACGCTGGAATTTTCAATAATCAGAGCAATGTTTGCGGCGTTGTTGAGGCCCTGTCCGGATCCGATCGGGGACCCCAACGGCATCACCGTCGCGCAGCCGGCCTCTTCCAACCGCTTGGCCAGCAAGGGGTCGGCATTGATGTAAGGCAACACCGTGAATCCCTCTTTGACGAGCTGTTCGGCGGCGTCCAGGGTGCCGATCGGGTCGGGTAAGAGATGGCGGCTATCGGGAATGACTTCCAGCTTGATGAAGGTGTTGTCTTCCTGACCCGCCAACTTGGCGAGTTCGCGGCCCAGTCGAGCCACGCGGATGGCTTCCTCCGCATCGGTGCATCCGGCGGTGTTGGGGAGCATCCAGATCTTCGACCAGTCGATCGCCTCCATCAGCCCCTCATGGCCCGCTGCCACGCTTTGGACGCGGCGGACGTCCACCGTGACCATGTCGCACCCGGAGCGTTCGATGCTCTGTTGCATCACAGCCATCGAGGGGTATTTCCCAGTTCCCGTGAACAAGCGGCTGCTGAAGTGGCGGCTGCCAATGGTGAGGAGATCGCTGGGATGGGTCGTCGACGTCATGACGTGAGTAAGCAATAGGCCCTACCGTGCTGCCATCATCCCTTGTCCCCCATGCCTTTCCTGCTTGCCATGGATCTCCCGATCGGCAGCCAGGTGCCGTTCCAGAGCAATCCTCAGCTCCCGCTCGATCCCATTGAGCTGTCGGTTCCTTTGCAGGTGGAAGGCAAAACCGTTGAAAGTTTTGATCCGGTCGCTCGCGCAGCCGATCTTGCCGTCAGCCTGCCCCGCGAATGGTGCGGAACCTTTCAACCGTTTGATGGCAATCCCACCGTGGATGTGCGCCTCAGTCTCGTTGGCCTGAAGCCGATGGGCCAGATGGTGGATCTGCGCGGAACCATGCAGATCGGTGCAGTGTCCACACCGGTTCAGGGCAATTTTCATGCCAAATCGGATCAATTGGATCTGATCCCTCTGGCGGATCCGCTGATTGCCGGCCTGGAGCCCGGTGGTGTGTTTCTCGGCTTACAGGGATTCAGTCCGACGAGTTGGCAAGCCCCCCGCTTGATCAACCGTGCCGACATTTCCACGGGCACCGGTGGTCGTTTGGCGCTGAGTTCCTGCGACCAGCAACCCCCCGTGCAGCCACTCTGGTGAGATCACGGCGTTGATCGGCGAAATTCACAACCCTCCAGCGCTTAGCTGGAGGGTTTTTGGCGTTTCTGCAATTTCTTCAAGCCCTGCTTCGCCGTTTTGTTGTCCGGTTCAAGAACCAGGGTCTGCTCGTACAACTTGATGGCTTCCTCGTCAGCCAGCAGTTTCTGTTGCGCGAAGGCGAGATTGTTCAGCGCAACCGGATAATCCTTTTTGGCCCGCAAGGCCAGTTTGTAGTGGCGTACCGCACCCTCGTAATCCTTCTGGGCGGCCAAAGCAAAGCCCAGGGCGTTTTGAATCAGCGCTTTGGCTTCGTCCGGCTCCTGATTCAGCCGTTTTACGGCTTGCTTCAGTGTGGCGGTGGCCTGTGGATACAACCGTTTGCGCAGCTGTACCGAAGCGAGTTCATAGAGATCAGCTGCTTGGCTGGATTTACTCGCTCCAGCCTGTTCCAGCTCCATCAATTTGATTTCGTCGCCGCGAACCCGCAGGACTTGACGACCTGCGAGAACGGCGACGACAGCAAGTAGGCCAACCAGGCCCAGGAGATAGGTCTGGGGCAGCAGATTCACAGCCGTGCGATCAACCCTTAGCGGCGGTCACGACGTTGGTGAAGCTGGTGGGATCAGCAACAGCGAGCTGAGCCAGCATCTTGCGATTCAGACGCACGTCGGCTTTTTTCAGTCCACCGATCAGACGGCTGTAGCTCACGCCATTGATGCGAGCTGCAGCGTTGATCCGAGCGATCCAAAGGCGACGGAAATCACGCTTGCGACGGCGACGGTCGCGATAGGCGTTGCACAACGCCTTCATGACCCGCTGGTTTGCGGTGCGGAACAGGGTGCCGTTGCTGCCACGGAAGCCACGGGCCAACCGCAGGATCTTGTTGCGGCGCTTGCGGGCGACGTTGCCTCTCTTAACGCGGGCCATGAAGGGGAAGAATTAGGTCAGGTCGGAACGAACGAAACAGCAGAAAACTGCTTCAGGCGTAAGGCATCATCAGGGTCACGCGCTCCTCGTCGGTGCGGTCCACCACTGCCTTGGTGCCCAGGTGACGCTTCTGCTTGGGGGACTTGTGGTCCAGCAGGTGATTACGGAAGGCGCGCCGACGCATGAACTTGCCGGTGCCGGTTGCCTTGAACCGCTTGGCGGCAGCTTTGCGGGTCTTCAGCTTGGGCATTGCTCTGCTCGTTCGGGCACAAACAACAACAATACGCCCTTGCCTGCCTCTCCTGAACCAACGCCATGATGGAACGGCTTCGTTGCTGTCTGGTGTTCCGGCTGCTCCCACTGGCTGCGCTGTTGTTTTTGACCCTGGGCTGCCGGGCCCGAGAAGTGGTTCAGCCGTCGGGTGGGCTGTCCGAGGAATCGTCCTCGACCCTGTCCGCACCAAGGTCTG
>NZ_JBGKDP010000153.1:0-2797 GCF_042954245.1 Parasynechococcus sp. | reverse complement strand
CAGAACCGGGCACACGGAAGTGGTGCGCGTGGTGTGGAGCCCCCCCGCTCTGGACTTCAGCGACCTGCTGAAACTGTTCTGGGAGTGCCACGACCCCACCCAGGGCAACCGGCAGGGCAACGACACCGGCAGCCAATACCGATCAGCCATCTACACGTTCAATCCGGAGCATCTACAACTGGCCCTGGCCAGCCGGAACACCTATCAAGCCGCCCTCTCAGCCAAGGGCTATGGTCCCATCACCACCGAAATTCTGGCGGACCAAACCTTCTATTTCGCCGAGGACTATCACCAGCAGTACCTCGCCAAGCCCGGCAGCCGCCCCTACTGTTCAGCGATGCCAACCCAGACTCTGCTTGGTGAATTCGAAGGATCGAACTACAAACTCCCGAAGCAGGTCTGGGACAAGTACGACTGGTCCGTCAGCCACTGCGTGCTTCGATCCGACAACAGCCCAATTGCTCTGGGCTGATTCGGCCAGGATGGGGAAGTCCCTGAACCATGTCATGCCCGAGCTTTGGTCTGATCGGCAAGTGATCTTGGGCATCGCCCTCACCTTGATCCTGGTTCTGGTCCTGATCCTCGGCAGTGTCTCCGTCAACCGAGAGAAGCAGGCTCCGATGCTTTGGCGGGAGACGCCTCCACCCAAAACAACACCATTGGCAATCTGACCACCAGCCAACTGGCACACCTCCCCTTGGTGCGATCGTGGGTGGAGAAGGACCCCTCCGTTCTGCGGTGAGTGAACGGCCTGATCCATCCGAGCAGCGACAACTGCATCCCCTGCCGAGGGGGCTGGTGGAGCTTTATGGCTTAATCGCCGTTCTGGTGGTGCTCATCCCCGAATGGCTGGCGGATGGAACCCTGAATCTGGGCCAGGCCAAAGGCCCTGCCTCACTCCCGATGCGGTCGAGAGCCTGGCGCACCCTGCCCGAGCTGCGTTTGGCGGCGATGACCCTGGCTGAGCTTCGTCAGGCCGCAGCAGAACTGCGGATGTACCACTACGGATCCGCAACGAGAGACCAGCTCACCACTCGGTTGCTCAGGCGACTCAGACGCCGGGATGCACTGTGATAACTTAAATCTGACGGGGCGTGGCGCAGCTTGGTAGCGCACCACTTTGGGGTAGTGGGGGTCGTGGGTTCAAATCCCGCCGCTCCGATTCAACCGTTTTGTTTCCCCACCTGAACATCAACACTTCAGGGTTTGAGCCAGCAATTACGCCGGCTCTTTTTTTATGCGTTCATCGGCGGCCGGTGCCGGTCACCACCAGATGCCTGGATGCATCAATCTGAAGCCAGCCTTCATCTCGCAACTGACCCAACCGCGGGTCACGGTCACCCGTGTGGTGCTGAGGGCGCTGGCATCTCCTGATGGGTCAGGCGAAGGTTGAGTCGCAACCCGGCCTCACAGAGTTCGCCAAAGTCCTTGGCGAGCAGCTCCAGGAAGCCCCGGATCCTTTCTTCAACGCGCCGCAGCCCCAGCAGGGCCAGGAGCGACTCCGCCTGGCGGTAGCGGGCGGCCATGGCCTTGGCCAAGCCGAGCGCCAACTAAGGAGAGTGCTCCAGCTCCGCCAGATTGCAGCAGAGCAGATCGCAATCGGTGAGCGCTACAACCTCGTAGGCCTCCACATTGGTGAATGCCGCACCAAAGGGTTCATTGGGACCCACAAGGCTAAGCACCAGTTCATCGCCATGCACTGACAGCGCCCCTAGCTTCACCATACCGCGAACCACAAACCAAACGCTGCTCTTCAGCAGAGGAACGAAACTTCCCGAGATGACACGAACAACATTGCGATTATTGTAGCTGCTTTCAAAAACGCCTTGAAACCGAAAGCTATTGAACTCAGATCAACGGAAGGAGTGGCAAGCATTTGGAATGCTATGAATCCAGGAAAACTGTATTGAGGACAACATCGATTCCCAACAAAGAACCGGGAGAGATTGGGTTAAGAAGGCTCTAACGTTGATCACAATTCCAATCATTCAGCGCATAAAAAAAGGCCCCGAGGGGCCTTCGATGTTTGGTTTCTAAAACCAATCAAGCCAAGATGACTGACCGATCTTTTTCACAGCGGCCTTGGACTTGGCCAGGATGTCGCCCTTGAGGGGAACGAATCCCAGGGAAGGAGCTTTGTTCTGAGCGGCATGGCTCAGCATGTAGTTAAAGGCTTCCTGAACAACTTTGGCGCGGGGGCCGTTTCCGTTCCCATACGCCAGAACCCAGGTGAGGGTTGCGATGGGGTAAGCGCCTTTGGCAGCGGGGTTGGGGTTCTTGCTAGCCAAATCTTTATCCAGGCTGATGCCGTGGAGGGCTTTTGCACCTGCAGCAACAGAGGGCTTGAGGAACTCACCAGACTTGTTCTGAAGAGCAGCGGCTACCACCTTGCCCTTGATGTATGACTAATTCACATAATCAATAGCGCCTTCACGGTTCTGGATCAGGCCAGCCACACCGGAGTTACCTTTAGTGCCAACGCCAGCGGGCCACTTCACCGATTTACCGGTGCCGAGGGTCCAAGTCTTGGAAAAGGCCTGCATGGAGTTGGTGAAGACCTTGGTAGTACCAGAGCCATCAGAGCGGTGCACCCAGGTGAGGGTGCCGGGCTTGCAGCCGAGCTCCTTCCAATCCTTGATCTTGCCCATGGCAACCTTCACGGCCTGCTCCTGGGTGAGCTTGAGGTTGCAGCCGGGCTTGTTGTAGCCGAAGGCGATGGTGCCACCCACCATCGGGATCTGAACCACACCGCGGCTGACCTTGGCCATGTCCTTCTTCTTCATCGGGTCATCCGATG
>NZ_JBGKDP010000152.1:0-2457 GCF_042954245.1 Parasynechococcus sp. | reverse complement strand
TGAGCGCGTTCAGGTGCGCATTCCTGCTGGGGTGAAGAACGGCTCGCGGCTGCGGTTGAAGGGCAAGGGCAACCTGCAACCGGGAACCGGACGGCGGGGCGATCTCTATCTCAACCTCAAGGTTCAGAAGCACCCGATCTGGCGCCTGGAGTCGGATCAGCTGCGGGCCGATCTCCCCGTCAGCCTCGATGAACTGGCCCTTGGAGGTATGGTCTCGGTGATGACGCTCGATGGTGAGGCCCAGGTGAGCATTCCGGCCGGCACCGCCCCGGGCCGCAGCCTGCGGCTGAAAGGTAAAGGCTGGCCCGCGAAGACCGGTCGTGGTGATGTCCTGCTCACGCTGACGCTGGCCATGCCGCCCTCGTGGAGTGAGGAGGAGCGTCGATTGTTGGAGCAGTTGCGTGCCAAGCGCACGGACCATCCACGTCAAGAGTGGCTTCGTTCGGCGGCCCTCTGATCGGGTGACCCTTACGATCACCCCTTGTGTTTGGGTCTGATGGAGCTCACCTACCGCCCCCGTCGTCTTCGGCGTACGCCCGCCCTACGCGCCATGGTGCGTGAGCACAGCCTCTCGGCTGCAGACTTCATCTATCCCCTCTTTGTCCATGAAGGCGCTGAGGTGGAACCAATCGCTGCCATGCCTGGTGCTAGCCGTTGGAGCCTGACGGCCCTCACCGGCGAAGTGCAGCGCGCCTACGACCTTGGGGTGCGTTGCATCGTTCTCTTCCCCAAGGTGTCTGAGGGGCGGAAGACCGAAGACGGGGCTGAGTGCTTCAACGCCAATGGGCTGATCCCGCGGGCGATCCGCCAGATCAAGGAAGCCATCCCGGAGATGGCGATCATGACTGACGTCGCCCTGGATCCCTATTCCTGCGATGGTCATGACGGGATCGTCAGCCAGGACGGCGTGGTCCTCAACGACGAGACGATTGAACTGCTTTGCAAGCAGGCTGTTGTGCAGGCTGAAGCGGGCGCTGATCTGATCGGTCCCAGCGACATGATGGACGGCCGGGTTGGTGCCATCCGGGAAGCCCTCGACGATGAAGGCTTCGAACATGTGGGCATCATCAGCTACACGGCGAAGTACTCCTCCGCGTACTACGGACCCTTCCGTGAGGCCCTCGACTCCGCCCCGCGTGCCGCCGGCAGCAAGCCGATCCCCAAAAACAAAGACAGTTATCAGATGGATCCCGCCAATGCTCGGGAAGCCATCACCGAAGCCCAGCTCGACGAGCAGGAGGGCGCCGACATCATGATGGTTAAGCCTGGTTTGGCTTATCTCGATATTATCCATCGTCTGCGCGAGGAGTCGGAACTCCCCATCGCTGCCTACAACGTGAGTGGTGAGTATTCGATGGTGAAGGCAGCGGCGGAGCGGGGCTGGATCGATGAAAAGGCCGTTGTGCTGGAGACCTTGTTGAGCTTCAAGCGTGCCGGTTCCGATCTGATCCTCACGTACCACGCCTGCGATGCAGCGGCTTGGTTGAAGGAGGCCTGATCAGATGGCAACAGTCGATCAACCCATGGGTGTGGATCGTCTCGGTCACGTTGCGATCCGTGTTGAGAACGTCGATCGGGCTGTTGCCTTCTACACCGATCTGGGCATGCGTCTGGTCTGGCGTGCCGACGACTGGTGCTACCTGGAAGCCGGGGAAGGACGCGATGGGCTGGCCTTGTTAGGCCCGGATTACAAGGTTGCTGGCCCACATTTCGCCTTCCATTTCCGCGATCGTGCGGAGGTGGATGTGATTCACGACCGTCTCAAAGCGCAGGGTGTGCACGTTGGTGCCGTCCATGACCACCGCGACGGCACGGCGTCTTTTTATCTGAAAGACCCGGAAGGCAACTGGCTCGAAATGCTTTATGAACCCCCCGGTGGCATCCCCTCCAACTGCAATTGACTTGAGTCAAGCGGCGGACCGGGCTCAGCAGGAAACCCTTGAACTGCTGGAGTGGCATCGGGTCTGTGAACATCTCAGCGGCTTTGCCAGCACCGCTATGGGTCGTGATGCGGCCCGGTTTCAACCGCTGCCGGCCAGTCTGGACGAGTCGAAACAACGCCTGGCCGAGACCGTTGAAATGGCGGTGCTCGATGACCTCACCGAAGGTGGCCTCAGCTTCCGCGGCGTGCAGAACCTAGAGCTCGTGGTGCTGCGCTGCAGCAAGGGAGGGGTGGCCTCCGGTGAAGAGCTGCTGGCCGTGGCGGAAACGTTGGCAGCGGCCCGTCGCCTGCGCCGTCAGATCGACGACCCCGAGCTGCGCCCGGTGTGCACCGCGTTGATTGAAACGATGGTGACGCTGCCGGAGTTGGAGCAGCGGCTCAAATTTGCCCTCGAAGAGGGAGGCCGCGTCGCTGATCGCGCCAGCTCGGCGTTGTCGGCGCGGCGGCATCAATGGAACGGTCTGCGTCAGGAGCGTCGCGACAAACTTCAGGAGTTGCTGCGGCGCCTGGCCCCA
>NZ_JBGKDP010000151.1:0-7318 GCF_042954245.1 Parasynechococcus sp. | reverse complement strand
TATGGCGATGATTTGCGCCTGCAGCTGACGCTGGATTCCAGGCTTCAGCAGGTGGCCCTCAAAGCTCTTGCTGAGCAGGTTGCCAAGTGGAAAGCCCAGAAGGGCGCCGCGATCGTGATGGATGCCACCAACGGTGAGTTGTTGGTGCTGGCATCGACACCCACCTATGACCCCAACCGCTACTGGGATTTCCCCACGGGGCGGTTTCGGGAATGGTCCGTTCAGGATCTCTATGAACCAGGCTCGACGTTCAAGCCGATCAACCTGGCTCTGGCACTTCAGGACGGCGCCATTCAGGCGACGGATCGGGTGAATGACGTGGGCAAGCTGATGGTCGGTGGTTGGCCGATCAACAACCACGACAAAAAAGCCCATGGTTTGGTGGATTTCGCCACCATGCTGCAGGTGTCAAGCAACGTCGGCATGGTCCAAGCCATGCGCCGTCTTGACGACGACACCTACTGGAACTGGATGGAGCGTCTTGGCATCAATCAGCGTCCTGACACCGACCTCCCCGGAGCGGTGGCCGGACAGCTCAAGAGCAAGAAGCAGTTCACTAGTCAGCCGATCGAGCCGGCGACGACGGCCTTTGGTCAAGGGTTTTCGCTCACACCGCTCAAGCTGGTGCAGCTCCACGGGATGCTGGCCAACGGTGGCAAGTTGATCAGTCCCCACATCACCCGTGGCTTCCGCTCGGGTGATGCCTTGGCTCCGGCGGCGGCACCCAGTGGTCAGCAGTTGCTAAACCCGGAGGTTACGCGCACGGTGCTCCAGTGGATGGAATCGGTGGTGGATCAGGGCAGTGGCAAGGGTGTGAAAACGCCCGGCTATCGAATTGGTGGCAAAACGGGAACGGCGCAGAAGGCCCTGAATGGGATCTATCTCCCAGGAGCAAAGATCTGCAGCTTTGTGGCGACCTTGCCGATTGAGGATCCCCGTTACGTGGTGTTTGTGGTGGTGGATGAGCCCCAAGGTGAACACGCCTACGGCTCCACCGTGGCCGTTCCTGTCGCCAAACAGATCATTGATGCCTTGCTGGTTGTGGAGCGCATTGCTCCCTCAAAACCTGCTGAATTGAACAAGCTTTTGAACAGCTGACGCATCAAAAAGCGCCGCTACGTTATGGGTATTGAGCCGTCGTACATCATGGCCAGCCTGCTCGATCAGCTTTCGCAAGTGACCGTGGTCGTTGCCGACACGGGTGAGCTGGAGGCGATCCGCAAGTTCACCCCTCGGGATGCCACTACCAACCCGTCGTTGATCCTGGCTGCTGCGCAGATTTCGGCCTACCAGAGGCTGATTGATGAGGCTTTGCGGTCATCGCGCAAGTTGATGGGCAGCGACGCACCGGTGGAAGACGTGGTGCGGGAAGCTCTCGATGAGATCAGTGTGATCTTCGGCAAGGAGATTCTCAAGATTGTTCCCCGTCGTGTGTCAACGGAGGTGGATGCTCGTCTGAGTTTTGATACCGACGCCACGATTAAAAAAGGGCGCAAGCTGATTCGTTTGTACAACGATGCCGGCATCAGCAACGATCGCGTTCTGATCAAAATCGCCTCCACCTGGGAAGGTATCAAAGCCGCCGAGGTGCTGGAGAAAGAGGGGATTCATTGCAACCTCACTCTCCTGTTTGGTTTCGGTCAGGCCGTTGCCTGTGCCGAAGCCGGCGTCACTCTGATCTCCCCCTTCGTGGGGCGCATCCTGGATTGGTACAAAGCGGAGACAGGGCGCGATTCCTACCCCGGACCTGAGGATCCCGGAGTGATTTCCGTGACCAAGATCTTCAACTACTACAAGACCCACGGCTACGGCACGGAGGTGATGGGGGCGAGCTTCCGCAACATCGATGAGATCATAGAGCTAGCCGGTTGCGATCTGCTCACCATTTCACCGAAGTTGTTGAATCAGCTCCGTGGGAGTGATGCCGTGCTGACCCAGAAATTGGATGCGGCCAATCCCACCGATGGCGAAGCCAAGATCCACGTCGATCACGCCACCTTTGATGCACTGATGCAGGCCGATCGGATGGCCAGCGATAAACTCACCGAGGGCATCAAAGGTTTCAGCAAGGCAATTGAAACGCTGGAGCATCAACTGGCCCACCGTCTGGCTGAATTGGAGGGTGGCTCAGCCTTCCGCCACGCCGTTTCCGAGATTTTCATGCTCAACGACATGAATGGCGATGGTTCGATCACCCGCGATGAATGGCTCGGCAGTGATGCCATCTTTGATGTCCTGGATCAGGACAACGACGGTCTGATCTCCCAGAAGGATGTGCGTCAAGGCTTTGGCGCAGCCCTTGCTCTGACCTCTGTCTAAATCGTGCTGGTTCCATGCATGCGCTCGACACAATGCGTGCTTTGGCCAGCAAGGCCGAAGTGATTCATCTCAACCAGGGTGAAGTGTTGTTTCGAACCGGGGAAACCGGAACCTGCATGTATGGACTGCTGGAGGGATCGGTGCGGCTCACCTGGATTGACTCCTCTGGCCATGAGGGGCACGAAGACATCCCTCTGGGCCATGTGTTCGGCGCGGGGGCCTTGGTGATGGAGGACCATCAGCGTTTGAGCACAGCCACGGTCACCAGTGATTGCCGTTTGATTGCCATGAACCGCGACAAGTTCCTGTTTGCGGTTCAGGAGACTCCGACGTTTGCGGTGCAACTCCTCGCATCGATTGATGCCCGTTTGCGGGACATCAAGTTGGCTGAAGGATGATCGACGAACGGGTCCATGCGGCGAAAAGGCGAGGACGTTATCGGTTCGGCTCCGCTGCCGACCGGTAGGCGGCGGGAACGAGCAGCAGAAACAGAAGCCACCAGGCCAGCACGCCCAAGGTCAGGGGAAGGCTGATCCAGAGGCGATGCAGCAGTGCCCAGGACCCGCCGACCATTAGCACCCCCGTGGAGACGATGGACCAGGGCTGGCACCACCAGGGTTTAAGCGACCAGAAGGGTTGCTGTTCTGGCGATGGTTGCTCCGGCGGTTCAGCGGAGGGCGTCGAGTTCACCGGCGGCTTGCATGGCGGCGAGATCGTCGTAGCCACCAATCACGGATCCGTCGATGAACACCTGGGGGAAGGTGGTCATTCCACTGCGCTGCTGCACGGCCTGGAAGGCTGCGTCGTCGTTGATGGTGGTGACGTTATGGGGAAGATCCAGGGTTCTCAGGATGCGCAGGGCGCGGCTGCACCAGGGGCATCCCGGCAGCACGGCGATCTCGATTCGCGGTGCTGAGGTTTGGCGCGCGGGGCGGATTTCGCGTTGCTCGAGGACGCCAATCAGGAGGTCGACGCCCTTCTGCACGATTGTGCCGGGTTCCAGGTGGCCTCCCCAGACCTGACAGGCCCCATCCGAGAGGCTCAGGTGCAGGTGCACGCTTTTAGGAGAGAAGGTTCCATTGAGGGTGATCACCTCAAGGTCGCCTTCCAGCACAGTGGGCTGCGCCTGGCCGGGGCACTGGAACGACGCCTTGGTCAGGTTGCCGACCACGCCGAGAACGAAGCCACTGATGCCGTCCCGCTGGGCTAGTTCTTCGAGGCTGAGGCGCAGATCACTGCCGGGAGCAAGCTTCAGCGGCAGGGGTTGCATGGCGCCTCAAAAACAGTGTTCAAGATTACACAATCTTGTCGAGCACGATAGCGTTTATTTGCTGTAGTCATATTCACACGAAATCGTGTCTCTTCTCCAAGACCTGGTTCAGGAGTTGCAGCAGCGGATCGAGGGCCAGGCCGCGGCTCCCAGCACGGCTGCGGTGGCGGATGCGGCCGGATCGGAGCGCATCAACGTCACCCTGCCCCGCGGGGTGATGGATGACCTCAAGCGCCATGCCCTCGCCGAAGGCCGCAGTTGCGGCAATTTGGCCGCCTACCTGCTGGAAGAGGCCCTGCGTCGTCATCGCCCCCTGGGCTGAGGCTTCGGCCTCAATCCAGCAGCTGTTTGGCAATGGCTTCAACCTTCCCCTGCCGTTGCAATTTGAGGATGGAGACGTCCATGGGCGTGCGCAGTGGGCTCTCCGGCTTGATCACGAACTCGTAGGTCTCTTGCGAAAGGGTCAAGGGGGCGAGGCGCAGGGCCAGGTCGGGATTGTTTTTGAGGTGGTAGCGAATGGCAGGGCGATCAAAGATCAAGGCATCGGCCTGCTGATCAACCAGCAGTTGAACGGCGCTCTTGAGGTTGGCTGCACCAACGATCTGCATGTCGCCGCGTTGGGCCAGCTCCATGCCACTGGTGCCCTCCACCACAGCCACCCGCTATTGAGTTGCTCAGGGGTGCTGATGGACGTCTCGGTGGCACCGGACAGGAACAGCGTGAACGCCGAGGCGAGGCTGGCGGTGAAGGACGACACCGTGATCAGGGAGATCACCATCCAGGTGCCCGTGATGCCCCGGCCAGCTCGCGTGGTCGGCGCTTTGTCGCCGTAGCCAACGATCGTCAACGTCACCACGGCGAACCACATGCCGCTGCTGACGCCCGGTAGCCAGTCCCGCGGAAACTGCTCACTGTTGTGGTTGCGTTCTGCCAGCCAGATCAGGCTGCCGACCACTAGCAGAACGCTGATCAGCACCAGCACCGAGGAAATCACCGCCCAGCCGAAGAACACCTGAACGAGGCTCAGGATCGACGGCGGACTCATCGGGAGCAACACTCCAGACTTTCCCAGGTAGTAGGGCTGGGTGAAGTCAACGCCCGGTATGGCCAGGCGGCGGGAGGTGATGCTGATCGGGCCCACCCTCATCCACCGCCTCAATTCCGGCTATGGGTGATGGCTGCTGAATTAGCTCGTAGCTGAAGTTGTTGTCTTCGGCGACACGCCGCCAGATGTTGAGGCTGATGCCGTTGATCTGGTCGCCGTTCTTGATCACAAAGGGGGCCGAACCGCTGATGCCCACCTCCAGTTGATTGGCTTGCAGGGGAAGTGTGCTGCCGAAGCAGGAGAGCGCGAGGACGAGGGACCAGCGCCGGACCTTTCGCATCAACGCTGTTCTAGACGACGCACGATCACGGCCATTGCCGCCAAGGAACCCGCCAGCGCGATCAGCAGGGCAATGGTCATGGAAACGTCAGGACAGAGATGGTGCGCTCAGGTTGGCATCCCTGGCCCCGAGCAGCCAGTCGGCCACTTCCATCCTCAAGGCATAGGCGCATTCGAAACGACCTTCCTGTTCAAGCAGGCTCAACCGTTGTTCGAGCGTGCGCAGGGTTGAATTCGCGAGCTGGTGGGGGCCCTTGCTCCGCGCCACAATGAGTCTTCTGTCCCAGCGGGCCCTGTGGCGGGCCGAGGGGCGCGAGCTGTTCGTCGCCGACTTGCATCTCGGCAAGGCCGAGGTGTTCCAGGCCCATGCCCAGCGATGGAGATCAAGGAACCCTGAATCCGCTGCTGGAGCTCTGCCATGCCTGGTCACCTCAGCGCTTGTTTGTGTTGGGTGATCTCGTGCATGCCCGAATCGGCATCACCGCATCTCCTGCGCGAGACCCTGCTGGCTCTGCCCGAGCTCTGTGGTTATCCGGTGGTGCTGATCGGTGGCAACCATGACCACGACAGCTGGATTGAAGGCTTGCCCCAGCAACCTTCTCAGCATTTGGGCGATCTCTGGTTGAGCCACATGCCCGAACGGGTGCCGGAGCCGGGGCTGTTGAACGTGTGTGGTCATCTGCACCCCACCACCCGGATTCGCAGTCGATCCGATCAGTTGTGTTTGCCCTGCTTCGCCTTTGGTCCGGATGGGGCGCGTCTGGTGATTCCTTCCTTCGGGCAGTTGACGGGAGGCCATGACTGCGGCGACCGTTACCAGCAATGGCTGGTGGCCGAAGGCTCCATCGTTCCTTGGTTCGATCCAACCCCCAAAAACCGAGAGCGAAGGATCGCGTGACTCAGCCTGCTGCGTCGCGACTCAGACCTCGACCCAAGTGCAGGATTCGTTTGCGTAAGCGCTGGCTGCTGGTGGCGATGCCGTTTGTGGGGTTCGGCGGCTTGATCGCCTTGGCGCCTGTGGCTCCCGAGCGCTCCGATCTAGAGGATCAAGCTGTCCGTTCGGCCCAGCAGCGCGGCCGGGATGTCAAGCCGTTCCATTACATTCCCGACCATGAGGTCTACGCCCTGGATCTCGATCCACGGCGGGTGCGCTTCGGGCTGCTGGAGGGTTGGGATCGCGAACAGGACGCCTACCAGGACAGCTCGGCTCTGGCCTACGTGACGGGCCCGATGTATGAGCGCCATGTTGATGATGACGGCCGCGAGATCACGGTGCCCCTGGGGGATCTCAAATTCGGCAACCAGGTCTGGCGCGGGCGTAACCGCACGGCCTCACGCCAACGGGCCTACGTCGGCATCCGCCACGACGGCAGCATTGATTTCGGCTACGGGGAGCTGACCGATGACCGCAGCCGCACCTACGACACTTTCATCGGCGGCCTGCACAGCCTTTATAACGACATCGAGGCTCCGCCAGAGAGCTACGAGGGGGCCTACAGCATCAGCATGGGCCAGCGGATCCGCTACTACCTGCCGCGGATCCGCATGGTGATGGGCCTGCGTCAGGACGGCCACATGGAAGTGCTGATGAGCCGCGATGGCTTGACCCTGGAGCAGACCAAAGACCTCGCCCGTCGCCGGGGCTATCTGGCGGCCTACATGCCCGACCATGCCTCGAAGAGTCGGTTAATCATCCCTGGGGTGAAGGGCTTCACCGAAGAAGACGCCAACTGGATCAGCGGCGGTGCCACCAGCTTTGTGCATGTTCCCTACCTGCTGCGGTTGAGCCCCCGCCAAATCCCACTGCAGGGCAATTTGATCGCGGCTCTGACGCCCAAGCTGGTGATGGATGAGGGTTGCGATGGCCCAATCGACTGTGTGTCGTCTTTCGGTAATCACCTCGCCGATCGTGCCCTGGCGGGCTTGAACCGGGTCATGGAACAGGGCGTTGAATCCCTGGCCCGGATGATCTGGGGGCCCTCCAACCTCACCAAGCCGGGCTCGCCTGCGGATGCCGACGACCGCAGCGTCGATCTGGATCGTGCGCCCCTGAGGGAACCCCCGATCACGGCGGATCCTTTGGTGTTGCGCGAGCAGCCGGCCGTGATCCGGGAGGTGGAGCCGGCTGAGCCTGATCCGGATGACAGCTGGACGGAGCCGCAGCCGTTTGTGCCGTTGCCGCCGGATCTGCCGCCACCGATCGTTCTCGATGAGCCGATGCTCAATCCCGCCGAAGTTCTGCTGGATGAGCCAGCCCCACCTCTGCCGCCTCTGCCGCCTCTGCCCGTGCTGGCTGGTCGGGACTGAGCTTTGGACGCCGTTTGGTCCTGGTGGTCGATCCCCAG
>NZ_JBGKDP010000150.1:0-7594 GCF_042954245.1 Parasynechococcus sp. | reverse complement strand
CAGGCAACCATCCTCAAGCGTGGCGCCATGGATCACGGCCCTGTGACCCACGGTGACATCAGCACCGAGGCGCACCGGCTGCCCCGGATCGCCATGGAGCACGGCACCGTCTTGAACATTGCTGCCCGCTCCGATGCTGATCTTCTCGAGATCACCGCGTGCAACGGCTGTGGGCCAGAGGCTGCTGCCCGCTGCCATCTGCACATCGCCAATCACAACAGCGGATTCAGCAACCCAGGCGTTGACATCGATCTGGGGATCGGGCCAGGGCTTAGAGCCAGTCATGACCATGGTTCAGCAGCCACCAGTCTCTCCAGCGACTTGAGTGATAACCTCATTTGGTGCCGAAACGGCATGCCCAAGCGGGCACGGGTCGCTAGCTCAGCGGTAGAGCATCCGGCTTTTAACCGGCTGGTCCTGAGTTCGAATCTCAGGCGACCCATATCCAAAATTGATGTCGTCTCATGACTCAACTGAGCCGATGACCGAACGGCTGTTAGAAAGCCCTGAATTTCTGATCAAGCCAACAGTTCAGATGGCGTATTTCGCGTTCTTTGGCGTCACGATTCTTCTGGCTTTGCTGGTTGGTTTGTTTTCTCGAGTCGCCGCAGAGCGCTATTGGATGTGATCAGCGGCAGAGGCTTCAGCGGCCGTGGCTGAGGTTGATCTCGCTGTTGTCGGTGCAGGACTGGCTGGTTGCAGCCTGATTGGCCGGCTCCAGCAGTTGGGATCAGATCCCAACATTGCTTTAATTGAGGCGGGATGGGGGCCAGGTGGCCGGACGGCAACCCGCAGGAGACGGGAACAAAGCTGCTGGCTACTCAACCATGGAGCACCGGGCTTTGCTCTCAGTGAATCCATGCCGGAGGGAATGAACGCGCTGCTTGAGCCGTTGCGCTCAGCCGGTATTCTTCAGCGTGACGAACGAGCTGTGCTTTCGCTCGACGCCCAAGCAGGTTTATCGCCAGCCGACAGCCCTGAAGCCTGTCCAGATGGGGGTTGGTGGCATGGGATTCCCTGCATGGCCAGCATCTGCGAGGCGCTGCTCGATGCTGCTGGCTCCGTGCAACTGAGCCCCCAGTTCGAAACCCGCGTGCGCTGGCTGGAGCGACGCCAGGATCATTGGCTGCTGGAGAACGAGGATCGGACCTGGAGCCTCAGGGCCAAGCGCCTTGTGCTCAGTGGAACCCTGCTGGCCCATCCCCGCTCCCTGAAGATGCTGGCCTGGAACGACGTCCCCCTGCGCTCAGCTGTTGCAGAGAGGGTGGACATTGGCTTCGATGCGGCACTGAGCCTGCTGCAACACAGCCAAGCCGAGGTGCGCTGGAACCTGATGGTGGACCTGGGCATGCTCGCGCTCAACGGTGAAAAGCTGCCGGCTCAGATCTGGTTGAACGACGCCGCCAAAGCGCGCTGGAAGGTAGAACGCCTCGTGCTGCAGCCACAAAGCGATGGTCGCTGGGGGCTTGTGGTGCATGGCTTGGATTCCGGGGAAGCGATCACGCCCGAAAGCCAGGGCCGCCTGCTGGCTCAGGAGCAACAGCGTCTGCTGGAGCTGTTGCCCGAACTGCTGCAAGCCCTGCCGGTTGTTTCAGCTGCGTTGAACCAGGCGACGCCGTTGGGGGTGATGCGCTGGGGCGCCTCACGGCCACTCAACAACCCGCTGCCAGCAGAGCTGCAGTGGTGCCCCACCAGCGCCGTGGGGTTCTGTGGCGACTGGATCGCAGGGCCTGGCTTCGGCAGAGCAGAGGGAGCGATCAGCAGCGGCGTCAACCTCGCTGAACAGCTGCACGCTGACCGCTAATCTCTGTGTGCGCCGGGGAGTGGCGCAGTTTGGTAGCGCGCTTGCTTTGGGAGCAAGATGCCGCAGGTTCGAATCCTGTCTCCCCGATGCGATCAGAGACCAGTCCCCAGCTGGTGCTTAAGCCGTCCCGCAAGGGGCGGTTTTTTATTGCTCATGCCAACAGTGAATCCTGCGCGGGTGGCTCAGATGATCTCTTTACGGCCATCCTTGATCTTGGCTTTGGCTGATACGAGACCAAAAATCAGCAGGATCAGAAGGCCCGCGTTCACGCCAACGAAAAACATTGTGTCCATGACTTCAAGATGGCTTTACTCGTAATAAGGAACAGAGAGCAAAGCAGCCCATCGATCAAAAGACTCATTCAGCCCCGAAGAAAGATGAAGCCTTGAGATGATCTTGGAAGATCTGGCGAGACCAGCTACGGTTGCAAACCGCCATCGCCATCACAATCAGCGCAGTCTTTCCCCTGCAGCTGTTGCAGTCGTGCCAAGAGCTCTGGATCACCAACAATCTGCCGACGGCATCCGTCTTCACCCATATAAGTCAGATGCCCATCGGCATCGATGACCAGGGCGGTCATGGGGGTGACTGGAGACGACTCGTCGATGGCGATGTGCTCCCCGTTCAGATCAAGCCAGTCTGCGTCCTCTCAACGCTCAAGCCCAAAGCCATGACCAAACCAGACAGGGGTGGCCAGCCGCCAGGGCAGCTTTCCTCTATGAAAGGTTCGATGGACTGGATCCTTTCCGAACGCGTGACTGATCAACAAGGCAAAGACAGGACCTACTGGATTGACGAGATCGCCTTCCTGGAGGCACGGTTGAACGGCAGTCAAGTGATATTGACAGCGAAAACCGGGCGGCTTGCGAGGAAGCCCTGAAGGCAGCGAAAGCGAACTTGGCAGCCTCTCACTGAACACGGGGCTGACCATAGCCCGAGCCACATCTATGGTTTGGAGGTGAGAGGGAGACCTCTTCGGGCGTGGTTGCTTGATTTGGTGGGTGGTGTCACGACCTACTGCCTCTCTCACACCTCTTCGTCAAGTCTGATCAAGGCCTCTCTCATTGGCATAACTCTTATAGTGATCGGGAAATTCATCTGCCAGCCGGGCAAGTACATCACGAGACGAGGCCATTTGCTCGTTAACTTCATCAAAAACCGAGGCAAAACAGCTCTCACACTTGATTTCAAAACAAAGCTCTTCCCAGCTCGTTTCTTGATGATTGGAACTGGCCACAAACTCATTGAAAGTCACGCGCAACAAACTGCTCTGCTTAGGGCAAGCTTAAAGCCAATGGCGTTAATCAATTCGAAGCCGAATGAAAACAGGAATGCCATAACCAGATGGGCCAAGGCTGTGGTGGCGCAAAATCGAAGGATGAAAAGGCTGCTTCAACTGCTTCAACGATGGGCTGGCAAACGGGAGGAACCCCCATTGCACACCCCCCGAAGAGTTGAAGTGCTTTAAAACAGATGCGATCGACAATCGCGGCAAGCACTACTTGATGCAGGGAGCAACTGAACTGGCACTATTCGCCCTCGCATTTATCGGGCTCCAGCTCTGGTGGCTCAGCAAGATCTTTTTGAATCGACCTCGGCAGCCAAGGCCGCTTGGCCAACCGATGAGGGCGAATTCCCTCCAGAACGAGCGAACCACCCTGCAAAAAATCTTTGATCAATCCTGATTACCGCCAACCCTTGGGATCGGACTAGGGACAAACACCGATGCCTGATGCGATCTGAACAATCAGCGTGGTGCATCAGCAACAACAGCCATGGCACTAATTTGTTGTGCAGACTCCGATCACATGCACTCGAGCCTGAGAGGGGACTGCTCCCAGTGCAGCAAGCAGAGGCGTCTATGGACCCCCCAGGCGTTATCAGAACAGATCAAGCCAACGCCGATCAACACCAAGGAGTGACCACCATGGCCTTTGAAGCTCCCCCCAGCAGCAGGACATCAGTGCATCAGTTGTGGTGACATCAAACCTCTGAATTTCTTTGGCTTGGATCAACAGGAGTACCGTAACTATGAATCAAGACGACGCCAACAGGCCATGAAACAAAACGCCAATAATGTAGTCGAGGAGCCTTGAATCAAACCGAGCCTCAATAAGCATATGCACGAATGTTCAATTGATATCCATGGGCTATGACATGGGTAGAGTTGCAAAGAAGCATCATGGGCAAGGTTCTTTCAACAGCAAAATGGTCGTTGGATCTACTTGGCCAACGCATCACTGCCCTTCGTCTTAAAAAGAGCTTTTCAGAATCAAGGATTTACAGCGACTGGGCTTATGACGAATCACAGATGAAAGAGGCCGGTTTTGGCAAGCGTGAGCAGAAATCTCATCTCGAATACGATTGCTGAAGCCACAAGCTGATTAACCAAGGTCAAAGACAGCAGCTTAACAGGCGTCAAACCAACGCATTCAATGGCGAACTGACCACTTTGGGGGAGATTGGCAATTTGAGTCCAAGTCCCCTAGAACGCTGTTCAGCATCGTTGTTGTGATGGCCTTGATTCCCCGCTGGCAGTACATGACTGACAGCAGCAAATCCATGGTGAAACGATCTACGATCACACTTGTGGTCATCCTGATTGGATTAACACTGCTGCGCGCAATCTTTCCTTGGATCCTGCTCGGCCTGGCCCTCTATGGTAGCTGGTGTCTGTTGAACCGGAAATAACCGATGAGCGAAGACCCAGCCCAAGCCAGACGAACGCTCTATATCTGGGCCCTAGACCTCAACGTTGTCGCTTGGGGTGGATACCTTTATCTGACCAAGGTGATGGGAATCGATTTTGAATCGATTCAGCAAGCCAGACTTGCTGGTTAAGACTGACTTTCTTGAACGAGGGCTCTGCTCTGAACAACAGCGCTAAGCGTCAGGGCACAATTCGTGCAGTAACAATGCAAGAATTACAGGTGCAGATGCACAGCTGACCTGATCCAACCGCAGCTGACCTGATCCAACCGCAGCGGGCTTGATCCACGAGACACCAAGGGTATAAATCGTTCGGTGCAGACAAAAAGCCGCCCCATCCCTGGAGCGGCTCAATAGCCAAGGCAATCCCCATCACCCGGCGATCTGCACCAATCTTTGATGCAATAAAAAAATAATACCCACCAAGCACCAGATGTAGTGGATGTCAACACTCACTTAAGACTCTGGTGAACATCCATGAAGAGGCCAGATTAGACAACAGCAGCGCTGCATCTAGCGCTTGGAAGCCTGCTTTAGGGAGACACTAAATCTGGAACAGGAGGTCAAAAACCCTCGGAATTGCGATGCTTCATGCTGGAAGACATCCTTAAAGGAGAAGTCATGATTTCTGGCCCATCCTGCCCATTGCACTTGGGAGTTCTCGACAGTCCTGACTATTGGACTGATGACGCACTCATGTCTGTAGTGCGTCGATTGAATCCAGAGGAACTTCACCACGTGGCCGTCGGATCCCAACAACGAAGGGCTCGAGAACGCAGTGTTCGCAACACCCCTTGATTCAACTCCGGCGGCTGAACCCAGCCAGGAATTGATGGAACTGCGCGAACAACTTGTCGACCCAGGTGCCTGATCGTCGACCAGCAGGCCGCTGCAACGCCGAGGCATGCAGCATCGGCCCGTTGGGGCCATACCCCTCAAAGGCAATCAAGGCGTCTTGGACTCCCTGCAGCTCCTGGTCGATTCGACGGGAGGAGAAGCGGCCGTGGGTTCGGTTTCGCGACGTTGACATGGCTGGGGCAAATGCACCTACCTCCGGATTTGGCCCCGGATCGACCCGCTTGGCATCAGTTGGTGATGCTTCCTAGAGAACCGAAGGCCCAACCATTTACAAACCGTTACAAGGGCCTTAGTATTTCGCAAGTTTTCAACGAATGATGGCTTCTTCCGCTCCTAACGACGACTGGTTCCAAAGCGCTGCAGCAGCTCAAATTCGCAGTGAGCGTTTCGAGCGAGCAGAGCTCCTCAATGGCCGCGCTGCAATGATCGGTTTTGTGGTGGGCGTGCTGACGGAAGCCTTGACGGGGCACGGGATTGTCAGTCAGGTCACTTTTGGCGTGTTCGGCTGCAACTGAACCGATCAGCTACCGCTGAGATCGTCGGGGAGTGCACTTGAAACCCTGCACTCCCCGACCCATTGGTCGTGGCCAAGCTCTGACAAAACCTTTTTTTGGTTAAAATGCTTGATGTTGCAGGCGTTTTGCGATAAAAAGTTATGAATCGGTTATGAGGTGATGAAGACAAGCACTGCCCATTCGCGCCTCGAGTCCCTCCAGCTCGCTGCAGAGGAGTGTCTGACCCGCGATGAAGCCCAGAAGATTCTGAGGAAGGCTGGCAAGGCCCACGCCAAGCTTGAGTCCTCCGCAGCACCCTTCCATCGTCCCAAGAACTGACGGGTTACTCCACCCCGCTCGAACTCGGCGACCGGTTCCATCGACAGTACTGACATCTCAATAAGACGCCGCTCCTTTTCATTCACAGAACGAAGGGCGTCCCGTTGAGGGGTGGAGCGTGCCGGGGCAAAAGGCTGAAGGGTGCAGATAGATCGTAGGCGGGTGGAAGGTTTCACACACGCGCACATAACGCTGATCCTGGGCGATCGCCTGACCTGCAATCCAGATATCGACAGAACCGGACACCAGCTCAATCAGGGGAGGACGGGCAAAGCTCGAAACCTTTTCAACGGGTCTCATCGTCTATCCCATGTCGAGCAGATAGCGCATGACGGCAACCCGATGGAATACAGCAATGCCTTCGGTGGAGTCGGGGCCCGATCAACGCCTCGGGAACACGATGAATGCGAGTGATGGGTTTGATCTCATAGGTCGTCCCCTCGGGAGCACCGGTACCGCGACTGTGGTCCCAGATCCCACTGGCATTACCCTTGTAATACCCCGCCACCTGCGATAGGTGCGCATAGCAATTGGGCCCCATGCGACAAATCACGATGGCTAAACAAGCATCGAAATCGTCGGATGAGAGCACATTGATCCCATCACGGACAGCACGTTCGTCGACACCGAGAACCATGTCCTCGAGAGCTGTTTCACCCGTCAATTGCCAGCAACAGATGGTTACGGTGTCGTGTTGGCTCACTTTCTGCGGGTGAGGTCACCGAAATCGTCATCGTTGGGCTGCAGAAATTGCCAAACGACAGGAACTGTTAGGGCGACCGTCAGGCCAATGGTGACCCAGATCGCTGTTGTGTAGTCACCCACGCCATGTCCCCAATCCTGCGGACCTTAACCAGTCTGGGCTGCAGAAACAGCGAACACGCGAGTCACACCTGGACATGTCCTCACCCCAACCTGGTCATCCTTCACAAGGCCGCTGCCACCACACTTCATTTGGGGGACGAGATACCCCTCACACACGGACCAAGGGCTTCCGGAGCATCCGAAGGTCTTTTCATCAAGGTCTAAATAAGTCTACCAAGCCTCATAGTGAGACAACTAAGCAATCCTTAAGGATTGCCGGATGGGTCACTTCGCAATGCAGCTCAGCGCGCAGGAGATCAAGCAGAGCCATCTGCACAACCTGCAGAGCTGCATCAGCGAACTGAACACCAGTGGCTTCAACGACTGGTTGATGCATCAACAGCCTGCCTGACCCTTGAATGGGGCTGAGCTATCCCGGGTGAGACAACCCTTTACCGCTTCCGGTCGTTTACCATCTGCACTAATCTGCGCCGCTGCCGAGCACCCATCGCTTTCCGATGGCGAGGTTCCGCATGCTGCATCAACTACTGCTGGAGCAGGGCGATGTTCAAGGGCCGACGAGGTA
>NZ_JBGKDP010000149.1:0-18807 GCF_042954245.1 Parasynechococcus sp. | reverse complement strand
CGTGCTGTGAACAGCAGCAGCAGGGGCAGCAGGCTTTGGCTGGGCCAAGGCAGTGAAACCGTCACTGCAAACAGGCCGAGTCCCACCACGGAGCCTGCGACGCAGATGCTGATCACGGGTCGGCGCCCGTAACGATCACTGAGCGCCCCGATCAATGGGGTGACCAGGAACTGAGCGAGGGCATAGCTCCCTGCGAGCAGACCCAGGGTTCGTCCGTCTGGGGCGAACTGGGCCAGGAGAAAGGGCAACAGCGGAAATACAATGCTTTCGCTTAGCCGGTCGTTGAGCAGCGTGAGAAACGCGCTGAGCAGTGTGGGAATCCGAGGACGCTGCAAGCTTGCTGCCACGCAGGAGAGACTTAAATTCCCACAGGCGGCTGCCATGGCTTTGCGTCCGATCGCTCCGGAGGATCAACCGCTCTTGCGGGAGATCTATGCCGATGCGATCGAATCGCAGGCTCCCCTCTTTTATTCAGATGAACAAGTCAGGGCCTGGGCGGCCTTGGCTTGGTTGTCCGGCGTGCTCGACGCGAGTTTTCGGGAGGGCTCGGGATGGCTCATCACTGATGGTTCAGCGTTTGCGATCCGCCATCCCGAAGATCGTCTGTCGCTGCTCTACTGCCGTGGTTCTGCGTCGAGGCGGGGGCATGGCAGTGCCCTTCTGAACCGGATTGAGGTGGATGCGCTGGCGTCCGGCGTTCAACTATTGCGAACGGAGGCCAGCCAGTTCAGCCGACCGTTGCTGGAGCGACGTGGCTGGTTTGTGGAAGCGCCGGAAACGATCCTGATTGGAGGCGTTCCGTTCGAGCGCTATCGGATGGTCAAGTTGCTCCGCCAAGTGCAGAGTTGATCGAGCATGGCTTGGGCCTTGCCCGTTTCTAGAACGGACGCTGCCTGTTGAATGCCCTGTTCCAGGGATTCACTGCAGCCGGAGAACCACAGATAGGCGCCGGCGTTCCAGCGCATGGCGTCGCAGAGAGGACCTTTGTTCTGCAAGGCGTTTCGCGCCTGGTCGGCCCAAGTGTTGTCGTCAGCCCATTCCACGTCGGCGTCGTGACAGCCATGGTCACGGGGGTGCAGGATCAATCGTTCCGCTTCGCCGTTCCGCACCCTGGCTGTGATGCAGGCTCGGCCGATGGGTAGGTCGGTTCCTCCTTCTAACCCCTTCACGGTGAGGACATCGGTTTCGCCGGCTTGTTTCAGGGCTTCCCAGGCCCGGGCCTCGGTGGGTGGGTGGACAAAGCCACTCACGAGAAGGTGATCGCCTTGATGGGGTGTCCAAAGCAGTTCTAGGCTGGCAACAGGGGGACGCTTACCTAGTTCTTCGCGGTAGTCGATCAAGGTGTCCGCGATGGGGAAGTGATCCGGTTGGTGAATCAGGGCGAAGCCGTTCTCCTGGAACCCGTCTGCAACGGTGCTGATCGGCAGACCTGTGAGGTCGAGATCGAGAAGGCGGAACAGATCAACAGCGGTGACGCCGTATTTGATCGGCATCCGGTCACCGCCCTGCAGAACCACCGGCTGCCCACAGGCCAACAGCACCAGCGCAGTCAGCGGGTAGATCGGAGCCGTGCGCGTGCGCCCGTCGTAGGGCATGCCGAAACACAACGGTGCTCGACTGCCGGCGGTGGATTGCAGCACCGGACCATGTGCTCGGTAGGTATCGAGCATCCCCGTGAGTTCCTGCGGTTCGGGCCTTCGGATGCGATGGGCAATCAGGAAGGCGCCGATCTGGGCGGGCGTCGCTTCGCCCTGCAGCATCAGCTCCATGGCATCAGCCGCTTCCTCGCGACTCATGCCTTTGCTGGTGTGTTCCCCGCTCCCCACCTTGCGCAGGTGCTGCTTGAAGCGGTCGCGGCCGGAGAGAACTGCGCTCGTCAAAGTTCCGGCCTAAAGCTGTGATCAGTCTTCAGGAGCGACTGACCCAGCAGGGGTAGCAATTGCTACGAAATCTCAGGGCCTACTTAGCCGGGATAGCCCTTCGAAGCTGCCATGACGTGGATGCTGCGGGTGGTGGCGTCCTTCGGCGTAATAGAGCCGTTCCAGGATCAGTTGGGGCGCTGTTATCGGAGGAAGGAATTGCGCCTGAAGCAGGGTTGCTATGGACTGGAAAAATTGGCTCATTTTAAATTTCTTCTTTAAAACTAATTTCATCCTCATCTGGGCCTGTTGGCTATGCTTGTTACTTCAAAATAGGCTGGTGTTTTGTAGTTAATGCTTCATTATTGAGTCAGCGTTTGCTCAACAGTTTCTTTGCTGCTGAGACGTTCACCGCCACCTTGATGGCTGCTAAGAAAGCCAAGGGCATAAGCTTTGCTGATTTGGAGTCGGCCATGGGCCTTGATGAGGTCTGGATTGCCTCCTTGTTCTATGGACAGCCCACAGCCTCCAAGGAAGAGGTGAAAAGCTGGCTGAACTGCTCTCCCCTGATCTTGGCCATCACCGCCGCTTTACAGGAGTTTCCCACCAAGGGAAGCTTCAATCTGGTGATTCCCACTGATCCCTTGATCTATCACTTTTACGAGATCATGCAGGTTTACGGAATGCCTCTGAAAGATGTTATTCAGGAACACTTTGGTGACGGCATTATGAGTGCGATCGACTTCACGCTTGATGTCGACAAAATGGAGGATCTCAAAGGTGATCGCGTCAAAATCACCATGTGTGGAAAGTTCCTGCCTTACAAAAAGTGGTGAACAGCCAATTGTCTTGATTGAAGACATCAAGGCCCTGCAACAGCGGGGCTTTTTTATTGGCGGAATTGTTGGCTTAGTTGGGTGCTGGCCATCTTGCGTCGACTGTCGTCATTCAGGTCTTGGCTCAACTCCAACAGACAGCGCTGACTGGCAGGTGTGGCGATGCAACCGAGTGCACGGAAGGCGGCCTCGGCAACAGGAAGGAAACCGTTTCGACAAAGCTCTGCCATCTTTTCGCTGATCACCACGCCGTCGCGGCGTTGCAGAACCCGAATGGCGGCCACAACCACTGGATCGCGAAAATCATTCAAAACCTCTTGGCAGAACTGCAGCAGTTCGCCGTCGTCGAGGCAGTGGGACCGGAAGCTGAGCAGTTGCAGGCCGGCAAGTCGGTGCAGTTGGCCCGGGTGATGCAGGCAATTCACCACCACAGATTCGGGAACTTCGGCGCCCCAACAGGCGAGAGCCTGAACCACCATCAGGTTGGCGTCCTCATCGTCTGAGGTTTGCTCGAGTTGAGCCAACAACCAATCGCGGGCCTCGCCCTGGTGGCATAGCCCTGCCGCCATCACCAAGTCGGGGAGAACCCCATGGCTGCCGAGGAGTTCTTGGATCACGGGCCAGCCGCGCTCGGCCTGCATCCCCAGTTTTTCGCAGAGGGCTCGGCGCAGATCAACAGAAAGGCTGGGGGAGTAAACCTCCCCCAGCCAAGCGGGCTCCAAAGGAGCGCGTCGTGATCGGGCGAGACGTTCCCAGAGAACGGCTTCATCGTTCATGGATGGATCAGCGGGCACCCAGTTCAGCAGCGAGTTCACGCTCCAGCTTTTCATCGTGCTCGGTGGGCAGCACGTTGTCCATCGGAGTGCGATGGGTGCTGTAGAAGAGCATGCCGATGAACACCATGCCGCCCACGATGTTGCCGAGGGTGACAGGCAGGAAGTTCCAGAAAATCACCTTGGTGAAGGGGACGCCTGAACCGAGGATCGGACCAGCGGTGTGCAGGAACTGGTTCACCACGATGTGCTCCATGCCCATCGACTGGAAGGCGGTGATCGGAAGCCAGCAGGCCAGGATCTTGCCGGGAACGCTCTTGCTCACCAGAGCCATGGTCACGCCCAGGCAAACCAACCAGTTGGCTACCAGTCCGCGCAGGAAGGCGAGGAAGAAGCCCATGCTTCTCAGGGCCTCGTACTTCTTCTCAACGTTGATTTGATTGAGGGCCATGATCTTCTGAGCCACGGCATCCCAAATCGGTGGGCCGACGTTGTCAGCAGCGCCGTCCATGGTGCCGCTGGTGAGGCTGATGGCCATGATCACAGCCACAACAGCGGTGCCGATCCAGTTACCGATCCAGACCCAGACCCAGTTGCGGAAGGTGGCACCCCAGGTGCTTTTGCCAGCCCAGGTGGCCATCGGCAGCAGGGCGAAGTTGCCGGTAACCAGCTCCATGCCGAACAGCACGATGCTGGCGAAGCCGAAGGGGAAGAGCAGCGAACCCACGAACGGGGCTTTCACGGTGATGCCCACGGTGAGGGCCAGGATCACTGCCAGGCCCAGGATGGCTCCGGAGTAAAAGCCACGGATCAGCAGGTTCTTGACGCTGACCGTTGATTTTTTGTTGCCGGCGGCAATCATGCCGTCGACAAGCTCATTGGGTAGGACGTAGTCCATCAGATGAGATTGAGAGTTGGACGAAGTTGTGATGTCAGCCGCTGATGCGGTTCATCAGTCGGGAGAACAGATCAGGGCTGCTACCCCGAAGGTTGATGGCGGCTCCGTCGCGACCACTGGCGTTGACCCAGTTGACGAAACGAGAGAACACGTCGTTGCGGTTGGCCATGACGGTGAGGGGGAGTGGTCGATGCGGGCAGCCGTGACTTCAAAAGGAAGCTTCACGGCGACCGCAGCAATCAGGCCTTTGGGGTGGCCCCGAACTTGTCGATCAACACCTCTTTGAGAGCGGCCTTGATCTCATCGGCGGGGATGGCCTTGCGGTGGATTTCGCCGATGCTCGGGTTGGCACCTTGGGAACCACCGATGGTCATCGTGTACCCCTCGCCCATCTCGCCTTCACTGTTCTTGGCCTTGGTGCCGGTGAGGCCAATGGCACCCATGTAGGCCTGGCCGCAGGTGTTGGGGCAGCCGGTCCAGTGGATCTTGAGCTCTTCAGGAAGATTGAGCTCCTGGTCCAGTTCCTTGGCTGCTTCGAGGGCTTGGTCTTTGGTGTTGGTGAGGGCAAAGCCGCAGTAGGTGTTGCCGGTGCAGGACACCGTTCCAGCTGAGATGTGACCGGGCTCCAGCGAGAAGCGTTGCACCAGGGCGTCAGCTTTCAGGGCCTCGAGCTTGTCGTTGGGAAGTCCAACGAGGATGACGTTCTGATCTTCCGTGAGACGCACCTCGCCACTGCCGTAGTTGAGGCTGGCGGTTGCGAGATCCTGCAGATCCTGGGCGGTCAGGCGACCAACCGGAACATGCAGTCTGGCGTAGGACAGCCCCTCTTGTTTCTGGGGATGGAAGCCGTAGTGGGAGCGGGGCGTGGTGTTGAACACGGACCCGGGATCGGGAGTCAACGGACCGAAGAGTCCTTCCACTTGGCTGCGGAACACGTCATGGCCCACCTGATCCAGGTAGAGGCGGAAGCGGCCTTTGGGGCGCTTGTCGCGCTCACCGTTGTCGCGCCAGAGCCGGATCACGGCGTCGGTCATCTTGCAGATTTCGTCTGGCTTTACCCAGGCGTTTAGGGGAACGGCATAGGCGTTCATTTGTGATGACAGAACACCGCCGATCCAGACGCCAAATCCCATCACCCCATCCCGTTCTACGGGATGGAAAACAATGTCGTTATGGAGCAAAAAGTTGTCCTTCGCGCCGGCAACGGCGGTATTCCACTTGCGGGGCAGATTGGAATACTCCGGGTTGCCCTGGCAGTTGTTGGTGAGGAAGTTTTGCAGCTCGGTGGTGTAAGGCCGCGTGTCGACGATCTCGTTGGGATCGATGCCGGCGATGGGGTTTCCGGTGACGTTGCGGGGGTTGTCGAAGCCGGATTGGATCGTGCTCAGGCCGGCTTCCTCCAGCCGCTTGAGGATTTCAGGCAGGTCGCCCAGCAGAATACCGCGCAGTTGCAGGTTCTGACGGGTGGTGATGTCGCAGCTGCCGTTTTCGCCCTAGCGTTCGACGATGGAGCCAACCACCTGCAACTGATCGGCAGTCAGCACGCCATTGGGCACCCGCAGCCGGAGCATGAATTTGCCTGGCGTTTTTGGACGCCAGAACATGCCGTACCACTTCAAACGCAACTGAAGGTCGGTTTCATCCACCTGCTCCCAGCCGAGCTCGGCGAACTTCTCGATTTCGCTGCCGACCAACAGGCCATCTTTGACCGCCTTGTTCTGCTCGATCTTGTTGAGCTTCTTGCCCTCCAGGTAAGGCCTGGAGGGAGAGCTAATGGTCATAAGTCGATTAACGAGTGGGCGGATTGATTGCTCAAAGACGAGGCGCTAATCAATCGAGATGGCCCGAAAACCGGCAACGCTTCAAAACGAAGGGGAGCGTTGGGTTGACTGAATAAACACTGCGACGGCAATCCCGGTCGGTAACAAGGAAAACACTTTTGGTGTTGACCAATGCCAGGGCTTTGTTCTGCCTGACTTGTAATGCCGGTTACATCTGGTGGTTCCCGCGAGGCCGTAAAAGGCAGCCTGCTTTTGCCTCAGTATTGACGTCCAATTTCGCCAACCATGCGCACCGCTCCGGCCCGAAGCATCTGCCAAACCCGCTTCATTGCAGCGAAGTCTTGGTCGAGCTCGGAGGGTCCGGCGGGGCGGTCGAAGCTTCGGTCGTACCGGTCGTAACGCTCAATGCCTCCCTCCAGCGGCTCCCGGTAGGAGCGGCTGTCCAATGGGGCACGATCAAAACGAAGGCGGGTTGCCATGACTCATCCAACGTTCACAACAACCCGATGACATCAGCCGGCATGGTCATCGATCCGTGGCCATTGCTACGGAATGACGCTTCCGATGGGGGGCGACACGGGTTGCATCTGGTGGTGCATGGCCGCACTGGCGGTGTTGTTCCTGACTGTTTGGCCTCCCTGCCGGATCTCCTGGCTCAGCGGCGCTCGGTGCCCGTGCAGTTGGAGGTGCTGACGGCTGAACAACCCGTGTTTGCGCTTCCCCAATCCTCTTGGGTTGTTCCGTTGCTGCTATTGCCTGGGGCGCATGCCCGAACGGACGTGCCGGCGATTCGCAACAGGCTTCGTGGAGCCGGAGCCAGTGTGCGTTTGCTGCCCTTTCTGGGCTCTTGGGTCAACTGGTGGAACGCTGTGCTCTCAGCACTTCCGGCGTCTGATCGCCCTGATGCCGTGCTGGTGCACCACCCCCTGCGCCCGGGGGTGGCGGATCGCTTCCTCGCGATGCTGGCGTCTCGCCTGGCCTTGCCGTTGGTTGCCTTTGATGCCTGGCCTGAGTTCCAGCAGTGTCACCCCAGGGCCCGCCCACTTCCATTAACCCTCGCCCCGAACCGCATGACGGAGGCGTTGAGCGAAGCTGGAGGATTGCCTCCTCTGCTGGAGCATCCCCCCACCCGCCAGGCCCTGATCGATCTGCTTGTTTCTCTGCCGTGACCACCGCTGAACAAACTGGAACCGTTTATCTGGTGGGAGCCGGTCCCGGCGATCCCGAGTTGCTCACGCTGAAGGCGCATCGGTTGCTGAGCCAGTGCGATGCCCTGGTGTACGACTCGCTGGTGTCCGAGGAAGTGCTGGATCTTGTGCCTTCAGTCTGCGAACGCCGTTTTGTCGGCAAGCGTCGTGGACATCATTCGGTGCCACAACCAAGCACCAATGCCGTGCTCGTTGAAATGGCTCAGAAGCACAGCACGGTGGTGCGCTTGAAGGGGGGTGATCCCTTCCTTTTTGGTCGTGGAGGGGAAGAAGCGGCTTACCTGGCGGAGCGGAACATCCCTGTTCAGGTGGTGCCTGGTGTCACCGCTGGCATTGCCGCCCCTGCCTACGCGGGAATTCCCGTCACTCATCGGCGGGCGGGCTCATCGGTGACCTTCGTCACCGGTCACGAGGAAATCGACAAGCGCCGTCCTTCCGTTGATTGGTGTGCCTTGGCCGCGGCCAGTGACGGGTTGGTGATCTACATGGGGCTGCACAACCTGCCCCGGATCGCGGAGGAGCTGATGGCGGGTGGTTTGGCCGCGACAACCCCCGTGGCGGTGATCCAGCAGGGCACGGTGGCGGGGCAACGCTGCCTCAAAGCCACCTTGGCGGACGTTGCTGATCAATGCCGCGCTGAAGCGTTCAAGTCACCTTCGGTTGTTGTGGTAGGTGAGGTAATTGATCAGCAGGTTGAAGCCTGTATGCCCACACCGGCAGCGGTCACGATGCCGATTCCGTTCTGAACAGCTTCGCTCTATTCCGCTTTATTCCTTCAAGTGAGGCCGGAGTTGGGCCAGGTTGCACGGTCGGGTGTCGGCATCGAGCTGAGCCCGGATGAGCCTGTCCCAGGCCGTGGTCACCGCATCCAGGGATCCCGGCAGCACAAAAACAAAGGTGCCGTTGGCCACGCCGGCAAGGCATCGGCTTTGAAGGGTGCTGGTGCCGATGCTCTCGAAGGAGAGCACACGGAACAGTTCCCCGAATCCTTCGATTGTTTTGTCCAGCAGCGGTGCCACCGCTTCGGGGGTGCCATCGCGGCCGGTGAGACCGGTGCCGCCGCTGGTGATCACCACATCAACCGCAGGATCGGCGATCCAGCGGCTCAGCTCACGGCGGATTTGATAGCGATCATCTGCACAGAGTTGTCGCTCGTAAAGCTGATGGCCGGCGGCTTCAAGGCTGCGCTGCAGCTGATCTCCGCTGCGGTCGTGCGCCAAGGTGCGTGTGTCGGAGATGGTGAGTAGGGCGATGGACAGGCCCATGGCACAGCGGCGGAGCCTTCGGACGCTAGAACCGCTTCAGCTGCCATGGACGTGGTGCTGAAGGTGCTGCTGTTCGCTTCCCTGCGAGAACGCGCCGGTTGGGCCGAGCGTTCCCTTCCCTTCACGCCAGGTGTCTCGACGGCCCGTGAGGTCTGGAACCAGTTGGATCTTGGCTCGCTCAAGGGCATCAGCATTGCGGTCAACCAGGAGTTGGTCGGTGTGAATCAGCCGTTGCAGGCCGGTGATGAGCTGGCCTTTCTTCCACCGTTCACGGGGGGTTGAAGCGTGATCGGTTGCTGTGTGCAGGTGTGCCCGAATCCCTTTGATCCTTGGCAGCAGCTTGCACTTTGGAGCGGGGATGCCGCGGCCGCGGCGATTTTCATTGGTCGGGTGCGTCCCACCACGATGGATGGCAGGCCTCTGGAGGCGCTTGAGCTGCAGCACTTCCCAGGCCTTTGCGAACGTCAGATCACGGCCACGGCACAGCGTCTGCAGCAGGAGCACCAGGCGGGGCCGATTTTGGTGTTGCATCGGGTGGGCCGGCTCGCTCCCGGTGAGCCGATCGTGCTTGTGGCGGTGCAGGCCGATCGTCGTGGGGCGGCGCAGCGCTGCTCGGCCGCGCTGTTGGAGCAACTCAAGCACCAGGCCCCGTTTTGGAAGCGAGAGTGGTGCGCTGGTCAGGGCACCTGGCTGGCGGCGAATACGCCGCTCTGATCGAGACTCGGGTACTCCAGTTGGTAGCCCAACTGTTTGAGCCGGGTGTTGCGAATCCGTCGGCCCCCTGAACCCGGTTCGTCCTGCCCAAGCCAGCGCATGGGGGCCAGACCCTGGCGCTGCAGGCTGCGTCCCACCAGATCCCGCAGCCGAATCGGCGCGTCGTTGACAACATTCACCAGGCCGGCCCATTCAGCGTCGAGAGCTGCTTCCAGGGCACCGGCTGCATCCGCCACATGCAGCCAGTTGCTATAGGTAGCTCCGCTGCCAGGGCGTTCCAGCCCGGCGAGCCCGCGCAGGCGTCGATCGAGATCGCGGCCAGGGCCATACAGCGCCCCAAGGCGCAGGATGCACACCCGCCGGTCGCCGATGCCGCTGAGCAGTTGTTCGCTTTCCAGCAGAATGTCACCATAGCCCCGGCTTGGCTCGGGTGGCGTTTGCTCATCCACCCAGTCCCCCTCGGCATCGCCGTACACCGAGCAACTGCCCGTGTAGACGATTTGCCGCAGTTCCGGCAGTTGTGGCAACAGCGACGTCAGGCAGCGGAAGCTGTCGACGAAGGTGTGGCGGTAGCCGTTGGCATCTACCTGGCGATCTCCCTTGGGCCCGAGGCAGAACACGGCGCTGCTGCTTTGTCGCAGGGCGTTCAGCAATTGCATGGGGTTGGTGGCATCGCACACCTCCACCTGATCAGCCAGGGGGCTGAGTTGCTCCAGCCGTTCGCTGGTGGTGGTGGTCAGCGTCAGCCTCAGCTGGGGCCGTTTCGGTTGCAGTCGCTCCGCCAGGGTGAGCCCCACATAGCCGCAGCCAACGATCGTCAGGGGCATGGCGGGGATGTCTATTGGGGCGATCCTAAGGAGATCGACCGTTCCACCATGCCGTTACTGACATGACCGATCAATGGACCCTCAACCGCTGCAATTTCGCGGGCCATTGGCAGGGCTGTGGCCATTGGTTTGAGCGGGACGCCAGCGGTCGGCTGGATCTCCAGCGTCCGACCCGTCGGATCGACCCCACCACCTACGTGATTTCCTTTGCCGATGACGACCATGGGGTGTGGGATGGCTCGGGTCTGGCCTTTGCCCCCGGTGGCCAGGCCACCTATCCCATCAGTCGAGCGACGTACAACGCTGGTGGAGGCTGCTGGCAGTTTCCTGGGGCAGGAGGTCAGTCCAGCCTGGAGCTTGATCCCAATCGTCCCCGCTTCGGCCATGAGATCAACCTGTTCTGCGGTCGTTCCCGCTCGATGCTGGTGCTGCTCTGGGAACCGCTTGACGGCCGTTGGCGTTTGCAGCGCGTTGGGGCGGTGGGTTTCCGTTGCTTGAACAGTTCCGATCCCGAACCCGACCGTCCCGCATGCGGGACACCCGAGGCCCTGCTGGCGCCGGTGCAGGGATCGAGCGGTGAGCGGCAGATGCTCAGGCCGCAAGCGGGGGTGAACGGCCAGGCTGAGGATGCCGCTCCGCTGGTGTTCGATCCAAGCCAGCTGTTGCACAACGACTGCTCAGCCGTGATGCCCGACGGCTTGGTGTTCTCGGTCCCCAGTGAGCTCCCCAATGAGCCCTTCAGCCTCGAGATCGGTGGCCGTCTCGGTGTTGCGCTGTTTCAGCAGATCAGCATCCATTTCTATCCATCGGGCCAGCTCATGGCCTGGGAGCGCCGACGCTTTCAGCCTGATGTGGCTTAGAAAATCCGCTGACGAATCACCTGGGCCCAGAGACGGGTTCCTCTTTCGAGCTGGCTGGCTTCCGCTGGCAGTTCCAACAGCAGATCGGCGTGTTGCAGGGAACCGATCCGGGACGAGGCCTGCGAGCCATCCACCCGTGCCAGCAGCGTTCCTGCGGCGTTGGTGTCGAGGCGGGCTCGGGCCAATTCCGGCCGTCCCGGTCGGCGGGACAACGGGTCGGCGAGTTCCACCATCACCCGGGGGAACAGCTCCGGTTCGCTCTGGCCCTCCAGGACCTGCAGGGCGGGCCAGAGCAGTTCCAGGCCGGTGACCGCCGCCGCCACGGGATTGCCCGGCAGTCCGAAAAAAGGCACGCCTTCACCAATGCTGCCGAAGGCGAAGGGGCGCCCCGGGCGTAAGAACAGTTTCCAGAAGTCCACGGCACCTAGCTTCGCCACCAGCGGTCGGATCCAATCGGTGTCGCCGGCGGAGACGCCGCCGGTGCTTACCACAATGTCGCAGTCATTCGCCAGATCCAGCAGAGCCTGCCGCAGAGCGTCGGGTTGATCGGCTACTACCCGTTGCTGGGTCACCGATTGCCCGAGGGCCCGGAGCATCGTCTCCAGAAGCGTGCCGTTGCTCTCCCAGATGGCACCGGGTTGCCGCGCTGTTCCTGGTGGCACCAGCTCGTCCCCGCTGATCAGCAGCCCGATGCGGGGTTGCTGAGCAACGGTTAGGTCGGCGATGCCGCAGCCAGCGAGGCGCGCGAGATCGGCGGTGCCTAGGCGCTGTCCAGCGGCCAGCAGCAGGTCTCCCGGTCGGCATTCCTCATCCTCCGGGCGAATCCAGGGACGATCCGACGCCTCTTTCGTCAGCTGCAGGGTGGTGCCGTCAACGGTTATCAGCTCTTGGGGAAGCACCCAGCCGGCACCGTCCGGCAGTGGAGCACCGGTGAGGATTCGAATCGCATCGCCATTGTCCAGGGTCCCGTTGAAGGGTTGGCCGGCGGCGGAGCGTCCCTTCAGTTGCCAGGTTTCCCCGCGCTTGGGCTGGTGGCTTTGCCCCAGGGCGTAGCCGTCCATGATCGAGGCCCGAAACCCCGGAACGGCCGCGCTGGCCAGCACAGCCGTTGCGCTTACCCGGCCGAGGGCCTGTTGTAGGGGAACCGTGCTTCGGGCGGTGATCGGCTGGAGCGCCGCCAGAACCCGTTGACGTGCCTCTTCCAGGCGTAGCCCTCCGCGTCCGTAGGGCTCAGCGTTTCCAGACACCGTTCCGCCCTCCTTCTTTGAACTCCAGCTGAATCGCCTCGATCGTCATGGCTGGATCGACCGCCTTGAGCATGTCGTAAAGGGTCAGCAGCCCCACGGACACCGCCGTCATCGCTTCCATTTCCACCCCGGTCTGGCTTGTGGTGCGACAACGGCAGTGGAGGACCAGGCCAGGTAGCGATGCGTCGGCGTCGATCGTCACATCCATGCCACTGAGTGGCAGGGGATGGCACAGGGGAATCAGCTCCCAGGCGCGTTTGGCTGCCTGGATCGCTGCCACCCGGGCGACTGCCAGAAGATCTCCTTTTGGTGTCTCCCCCCGCTGGATCAGGCTGAGGGTTGAGGCGTCCATGCGAATGGCCCCACGGGCATGGGCCTCGCGGTTGGTGGCCGGACGGTCCCCCACGTCCACCATGTGAACCTCGCCTTGCTGGTTTAGATGACTCAGGTTTTGCGTCATTCGATCAAGGTGATAACACCGGTGTTGAGTTGGAAACAACCCACCACCAGTTTCAGCGCACCGCTGGCTTTGGTGTCGGCCAGAACGGCGCTGCGTTGTATCAATGTGGAGGCGCTGGCGAGGGCGTTCCGCTTCACGGCTTCCTCTAGATCGCTGCTGCCGTTGATGTTCTCCCGGATGGGTTGGATCAGTCGATCCAGGGAAGGAGTCAGCGGGTTGCCGTCCATCGCCGCCGTCACGGCTCCGCAGCCACTGTGTCCCATCACCATCAGCAGTGGCGTCTTGAGAACGCTGACGCCATACTCGACCGATGCCATCGCTTCGTCAAAGGCGCTGTTGCCGGCGTTGCGGATTACGAACAGCTCGCCAGGGGTGGTGTCGAACACCCAGCTCGGCGCCACCCGTGAATCAGAGCAGGTGAGCACGGTGGCCCAGGGATGTTGGCTTGTGGCCAAAGCCCTGGGGGAGTTGAAGCAGCGCGGGTCGGGATCCGCCGTTCGGAGCGTCGTTCCGTCGTTTTGCTCGGCTCGGCGCCATGCTTCGGCAAACCGGCGGTTCCCCGCCATCAGGGCCTGGAGTGGATCATTCGGGACGCAGAACCCCTCCTCTGCCGCCTTAACGGGGCGCGCTTGCATCAGGGCGGTCAAAGCCAGACCGCTCGTTGTTTGGAGGAAGTGACGGCGCTGAATCAGCATGACCGGCACCCTATGCGGGCCGGCTGGTGGGCTCTGCGATCTGGGCTATTCTATTTGGGTTGTGCGATCAGCGCTCGCCGAAGGGTGCCCAGAGAGTGGCTTCGGACCCCACAACAGGCTCTACAGCGGGATCGATGACAGCAGTGGGTTGGACCCTTGTGCCTGCGTTGGTACTGGCGATGTCGCGCTCGGCCAAGGGAGCCCAAAGAGCGGCAGGACCGGCGATCACCGGTTCCACGTCTGCGGCGCCGGCCTGAACGGAGGCCGTCTGGCTGCGCACTAGTTGCACGGCGAGGGAACCAACGATGAAGGAGCCCAGGAAACCGGCGGCCAGGGTGATGGGGCTGCGGCCGGAAGCGGACGAGATGCTGCTGGTCACGGCAGAAACTCTTTGGACAGAGCTTCAGTATAGAAAAAATTGATGTGAACGACTACCAAATGGACTGAATTGTGTAGCGGAATGAACGGTTTCTATGGGATCAAAGCCCTGCATGGGCTGCTGTTGGAATGCTTCAGCCGTGACCCATCCATGGGACATTCCCAGCAACATTCCGAGGTAGATGGCGAAGCGCACAGACCAACATTTATATCGAGGTAAATATCTCTATTTTCGTGGGCTTCCGTTGTCATCATTGACACCGATCAAGGCTTTGGTTGATGTCCAGCCGTCGTAATTCCACTAGCCATTGCTTTGACTTCGAACAGGATTTCATCGGCAACTGGCGATGCATTCCCCTGTGTGTGCGACGCAAATTGGATCTGTGTGGGGTGAAGTTAAAGCTCACCCATTGGCTCGAACTTTCCCAGGAGCAACGTCAAGCCCTGGTGGATTGGCCGGATGCGGCCGATGCTCTCGAGCAGCTTCACCAACACCTCCGTGATTGCACGCGCCCCATGGCTGATGGCATGGCCAAGGATCTGCCACCGGTGAGCGGTGCCCCCTGGCAACAGCAGGCGGAGCTGCCTGCTGTTGTGCAGGAGGCGGCCAAAATGCGGGGTGTGGTGCTGACCCTGGAGCAATGGACCCAGCTCAGTGAGCTGGATCGCTTTGCGTTGTGCAAGTTGGCTCGGCCTGGGCACGACCATCACAACCTTGAGGCAGCCTTCAGCGAAGTGCTGGTGTGAGCAGCCGGCGCAGGGCCTCCAACCTTCCTTTCTGTTGTTCAACGGGCTTCACCACCGAGATGGCCGGAGCCACGATCACCGCGCAGGCTTTGAGTTCAGGCTGCTTCGACACAGGGCATGCCTCGTCATGCATAAGGGTGTTCGCCTCGCAAGCCTTCTCCTGGGTGAATCCCCAGTGCATCGGCAGGAAGACCGATCCACGCCGGATGCGATCGGTGACTTTCACCGTGGCGGTGAGGTGGCCGCGGCGTGAGCTGATCGCCGCCAGTTCGCCGTTGTGCAGTTTCAACTCTTGAGCGTCACCGGGGTGAATCTCCAGCAGCGGCTCGGGATGCTGTTTCATCAGCCGTTCCACCTTGCCGGTGCGGGTCATCGTGTGCCACTGGCCCAGGTAGCGGCCCACCGTCAGTACCAGTGGATAGGTCTCGCAGGGAGGTTCCGCCAGTCCGAGCGGTTGATCGGTGCTGAAGCGGGCGCGTTTGTTGGGGGTGGCGAACTGATGGTTTTCGTAGAGGCGTTTGGCTGCTGTGGAGGGTGTGCTGCCGCTGGGATAGGGCCATTGCTGCGGTCCTTCGCCTTCCAGCAGTTCATGGCTGAGGCCGCTCACATCGCAAAGCCTGCCTTGGGTGAGAGCCGTGAATTCGGCGTAAACCTCAGCCGCTGATTCAAAGTTGAACTGCTCGGTGTAGCCCAGGCGGCGGCCCACGTCGGCAAATACTTCCCAGTCGGGACGGCTCTCGCCGAAGCGGCGTCGATAGGCCGGGCAGTAGGTGACGCGCCGTTCGGAATTGGTCATGGCGCCGGCCTTCTCGCTCCACTGGGCTGCGGGCAGAAGCAGGTGGGCGTAGTGGGACGTTTCCGAGTCGGCGTAGGCCTCGCTTACCACCACCAGGGGGCACTTGTTCATGGCTGACTTCACCCGGTCGAGATCCGGGAGGCTGACCAGGGGGTTGGTGGCGGCCACCCACCACAGATCCAGCGCCTCCTGTTCCATGGCTTCGATCTGTTGCCAGGCCGCCAATCCGGGCTTGACGTTGATTTGTCCTGCCGGCAGCTGCCAGGCCTGTTCCACTTCGGCGCGGTGTTCTGCGTTGGCCACCAGGCGGTAGCCCGGCAGCAGGTGGGCCAGGCCTCCGGCCTCGCGTCCGCCCATGGCGTTGGGTTGGCCGGTGAGAGAAAACGGGCCCGCTCCTTCCTTGCCGATCTGACCGGTGAGCAGATGCAGATTGATCAACCCCTGCACCACGGCCGTTCCTTCACGGCGTTGGTTCACCCCCATCGACCAAAGGCTGAGCACCTTCTCGCGCCGGTGGAACAGAGCCGCCACTTCCCGCAGGCGTTTTTCGGGGATGTTGCAGAACAGGGCCACCCGTCGAGGGGTCCAGCGGGCGGCGACGTCAAAAAAGGCGTCGTAATTCTCGGTGTGGTCGTCGATGAAGGTCGGATCCTGGCCGTTTTCTCTCAGGACCAGGTGGGCAATGCCGTGCAGCAGGGCCAGGTCGCTGCCCGGTGCAATCGGCAAGTGGATATCGGCGGCCTTGGCGGTGTCGGTGCGGCGTGGATCCACCACCACGATCTTGACGCTGCCGGGGTTTTTGCGTTTTCGCTTCAGCAGCCGTTGGAAAAGCACCGGATGACATTCGGCCGTGTTGGTGCCGATCAGAAATGCCACCGTGCAATGGTCGAGGTCCTCATAACTGCAGGGGGGACCATCGGAGCCCAGGCTGCGGGTGTAGCCCGCCACCGCTGAGCTCATGCAGAGCCGAGAGTTGGCGTCGAAATTGTTGGTGCCCAGGGCGCCTTTCAGCAGTTTCTGAGCCAGGTAGTAATCCTCGGTGTGGAACTGACCGGAGCCGTACATGGCAATGCCATCGGTGTTGCCGCGTCGGGCAATGCTCGCCTGGATCTGATCGGTGATTTTGTTGAGGGCGTCGTCCCAGCTGATCGGTACGAAGTCGTCCTCGAGGCTTTCGCGGAATAGCGGTTGGCGCAGGCGGCCTGGGGCCAGGGTTTCGCCGACGGTGGCGCCCTTGATGCAGACCTGGCCAAGGCTGGAAGGGTGCTCGCGGTCGCCGCGGGCGGTCCACATCGGGTTGCCCTCAGCATCCCGCTTCACGGCCTCACCCTTCACGGCAGGAGGCAAAAGTTCCAGGCCACAGCCCACGCCGCAGTAGGGGCACTGGCTGCGCATGCTGCGGGGTGAGTTGGCCATTTGAGAACCAAAAAAAGAACAAAACCCGGAGCCGAAGCTCCGGGTCGTTGTGCAGCGACAGGGTGCTGCGGATGGGAATGGATCAGGCGGTTTCGCCTTCGTGCAGGTCTGCGAAGGACCCCTTGGGCTCCTTCAGGAAGAAGAAGCAGAAGAAGGCCACGATCAAACCGGCCACGCCCAGGATCTGGAAGAAGGCACTGTTGGAAGCCGCGATCACCTCGGGGGTGGGTTCGTCGCTGCCGCCCATCCACATCGGCAGGAGGCTGAAGATGGTCAGGTAGGTCACAGCACCAACGTTGCCGTAGGCACCCACCAGGCCGGCCACCTGACCGGTGACGCGACGCTTGACTAGGGGCACCAGCGCGAAGGTGGCGCCTTCACCGGACTGCACGAAAAAAGAGGCGAGCATGGTGATCACCACGGCAACGGCAATGCCGGTAAAGGTGCCCGGCTTGATCATGCTCATCACCAGGTAGCCCACGCCGAGACCGGCGGTGAGGAAGCCCATGGTGTTCTTGCGGCTGCCGACGCGATCGGAGATCAGACCACCAGCAGGGCGGGCGACCAGGTTCACAAAAGCGAAGCAGGAAGCCAGGATTCCGGCGGTGGCCTTCGGCAGATCGAAGGTGGTTTCAAAGAAGGTGGGCAGCATCGAAACCACGGCCAGTTCGGAGCCGAAGTTCACGATGTAGGTGAGCTCGAGGATCGCCACCTGGCGGAACTCGTAGCGGTCTTCTTTGGGATAGACTTTGTTACTAAGGATCAGGTCGCGGTTGGTGCGAATGATTCCCCAGGTCTGCAAGGCAAACCAGACGGCGACGGCACTGAGTGCTAGTGGATAGGTGCTTGCGGTGAGGAAGCCCACCTTGGAGAGGCGCCAGCAGAGCACGCAGAGGATGGCTGCGAAGGGCACGTTCATGCCCAGCAGACCCCAGAAGTCGCGCATGGAGGTGACTTCCAGCCCTGCGGTCTTAGCAGGGCGCTGATACGTCTTGCCAGGGGGTGTGTCGGTGACGTTGAAGAAGTAGACACAGCCGTAGACGGCGGAGCCGATGCCGGTCAGAGCGACGGCACCGCGCCAGTTCAGAACAGAGCCGGTGGGCAGTTCGAAGCCGCCGGAGAAGGAGAGGAAGCCAGCGAGGGCAACCATGGTAAGGGCGGAGAAGGCGGAGCCGAAGTTGCCCCAGCCGCCGTAGATGCCTTCAGCCAGGCCGATTTCCTTGGGCGAGAACCACTCGGCCACCATGCGAATGCCGATCACGAAGCCGGCGCCAACGATGGAGAGCAACAGACGGGCCACCACCAGCTGGTTGAAGTCCTGAGCGGAGGCAAACAGCAGGCAGGGAATGGCCGAGAACACCAGGATCGAGGAGTAGGTGATCCGGGGGCCGAATTTGTCCAAGAGCATGCCGATCAGCACGCGCGCTGGAATGGTGAGGGCCACGTTGCAGATGGCCACGGTGCGGATCTGACCAACGGTCAGTCCGAGGTCCGCTTTCACGGTGGTGGCCAGAGGGGCCAGGTTGAACCAGACCACGAAGGTCAGGAAGAAGGCGATCCAGGTCAGGTGAAGGGTTCGGTACCTGCCCTGGAACGACCAAAGGTCGCCAAGCATTGAGGAGAAGAAATGGAACCTCGGGCGTCAAAACGAAAGGTGCCCAGGGATGGCAAAACGGTCGAAAAGAGAATCCGTTTGTCACGCGCAGTTAATCAATTCGTCAGGCCCGCGTTTGGTTAGATTGGTTACGATTTTTGTTTTTCTGTACCGAGGCAAACATCAACGGGGGCTGGTTGATTGGATCAGGTGTTCTTGTTGCCGCAATGATTTGGCAGCGGTTGCAACGTTTGCATGTTGTTGGACTTCGCTGGTGCAGATTGTTGGTCGGCGATGTGAACCAAGGCTTGCGGGTTTGTGTGCTCAGTGGCGGAAGCAGCCGTCGCATGGGGCGTGACAAGGCCCTCTTGCCGCACCCATCCGGTGGTGTCTGGCTCACGGCTCTGGTTGACCAGCTGTTGCCGCTCGGTCATCCGGTGCAGGTGTTGAGTC
>NZ_JBGKDP010000148.1:0-16625 GCF_042954245.1 Parasynechococcus sp. | reverse complement strand
ACGCTGAGCTGCTGCACGCACGGCCAGCACGTCCATTCCATCCACTTCGTCGCCGGCCATCCCAAAGGAACTGGCCTTGCGCCAGATCTCCGGGTCACTGGTGGCCCTGTCGTGGGCCCTTCCAATAGCCCACTTGTTGTTCTCGACCACGAAAATGATCGGTAGCTTCCACAGCTGCGCCATGTTCATGCACTCGAAGAACTGACCGTTGTTGCAGGTTCCATCGCCAAAGAACGCTGCTGTCACGGCATTGCTGGAGGTATCACCGAGGGCGTCGCGCTTGTAGCGGCTGGTGAAGGCAGATCCGAGTGCCACGGGAATGCCCTCGGCGATGAAGGCAAAGCCGCCAAGAAGGTGATGCTCTTTGGAGAACAGGTGCATTGAACCGCCGCGACCCTTGCTGCAACCGGTCTCCTTGCCGAAGAGTTCGCTCATGACTTCGCGGGCCGGCACACCGGCACTCAAGGCATGCACGTGATCGCGGTAGGTGCTGCAGAACCAGTCGTGCTGCCGCTTCATCGCACCGATCACACCGGTGCTGACCGCTTCCTGACCGTTGTAGAGATGCACGAAGCCGAACATCTTGCCCCGGTAGTACATCTCGGCGCATTTGTCCTCGAAGCGCCGGCCCAGGGTCATGTCCCGGTAAAGCTCCAGACCGATCCCCCGGTCCACGGTGGCCCGTTGTGCCGTAACCAATTTGGAGAGCCGTTCGGCATGGGGACCAGCAGTCGCAGTGCCAATCGGAGCGGAATCCACAGCGAAGTCCTGACCCATGTCCACCTAATGGATTGCGCTCAACTTTAAGGGCCAACCGATGAACGATGGGCAAAACCCCTGACACTGACTAAGATCCGCGTCTCCTCGCAGCGGCGCTGTTGGATCTGCCCATCGATCATTTCCGACTTCTGGGCGTCAGTCCATCGGCAGAGCCAGAGGTGATTCTGCGCCGCTTGGAAACCCGCTGCGACAGTCCACCGGATCAGGGCTTTACCCACGAGGCTCTGCTCCAACGGGCCGACCTGTTGCGTCGCTCCGCCGATCTGCTGACCGATCCCGCCGACAGGGCCGAGTACGAAGCAGCTCTGTTGCGCCTCAGTGAATCCCATCCCAACGGCACGGTTGGGTTGGACCTCTTCACCAGCAGTGAGGTGGCGGGTCTGATTCTGCTCTGGGAGGCTCATGGTGCTCTCGAGGCCTTTCAGTTGGCACGGCAGGGGCTCCAACCCCCTCAAGCCCCGGCCCTCGGCAGTGGCCGTGAAGCGGATCTGACGCTCCTGGCCGCCCTGGCCTGCCGCGATGCTGCCGTGGAGGAACAAGACCAACGGCGCTACGAGTCGGCGGCCCAACTTTTGATTGACGGCATTCAGCTGCAACAGCTGATGGGCAAGCTGCCCGACCAGCAGCGCCAGCTTGAAGACGCCTTGCAGGCGCTCACTCCCTTCAGGATTCTGGATCTACTCAGCCGTGATCTTGGCGATCAGGACTCCCATCAACGGGGCTTAACGCTGTTGGATGAGCTGGTCGTGGCCCGTGGTGGTCTGGAGGTCGCCGATGCTGATCAGCCCGGTAGCCTCAGCCAGGAGGATTTCGAATCGTTCTTTCATCAGATCCGCCGCTTCCTGACCGTTCAGGGGCAGATCGATCTGTTCAGTCGCTGGTTTGAGGGGGGTGCTGCCGATGCCGGTTTCCTCACGGTTCTGGCCCTGACAGCTGCAGGGTTCTCGCGACGGAAGCCTGAGTTTCTCGAGCAGGCGCGCGACCGGATGCAGACGCTTACCAATGCCGACCTCGATCCCATGCCGTTGCTGGGCTGTCTGGATCTGCTGTTGGGCAATGTAAAGGATGCGGACCGGCATTTCACCCTTCTGCGGGATCCGGATCTGCAGGCCTGGTTCCTGAACCACCCCGGTGATCGGCTGGCCGCGCAATGCGAATACTGCCGGGCCTGGCTTGAACGCGATGTCTTGCCGGGATATCGCGACGTCGATGCCTCGGGTGCTGATTTGGATGCCTGGTTCGCTGATCGTGACGTGCAGGGCTTTGTCGATCGTCTTGATCGCAAGGCGTCGCGCCAGATCGGTGCCGAAGAGACAACCCTGGCCTGGGCAACGGCAGGGGATGCAGCCCTTGGTGCGTTGGGCGAACCGGCTGAATCGGACCAGGAGATTGACTCCGAAGACTCGGATGCCACGCCGCTCTGGCAGCAACGTTGGGTGCGCCCCGCTGCCGCCGCTCTTGCACTGGTCGGGATCACCGTTGCAGGTTTCGGCCTGGTTCGACGCAACTGGGATCCTGCGCCGCTGTTACCGGAAACCGCTTCACTGTCCGCTCAGGAGGATGTTGAGGAGAAGCAGGAGCTCGATGCTGCTTCATCCCCCGTGGATGACGAGCCCGTCGCGAGCCTGAAGCCCGACCTTGAGCCTGCATCGCCCTCTGAACCACTGGTCAGTGATACCCCCACGGAAGCCGAGCTTCAGGCCTTGCTGCAGGGATGGCTTGATGCCAAGGCGTTGACGCTGTCGGGTCAGCAGGCTGATCTTTCCGTCGTGGCGAGGGAGCCGCTGGTGAAGCGCGTGGAGCTGGAGCGGGCAGCTGATCAGGCTGAAGGGCGGTCCAAGTCGATTGATGCTTCCATTACCACCATCGAGGTGGTCGATCGCAAGCCTCAGAGGATTGAACTGCTGGCCCAGGTGGCCTACAGCGATCGCCTTCAGGCTGCCGACGGGACCGTCATTGAAGAGACAGGACCGACGGATTTCATCGTGACCTACGTGCTCGGCAGGGATGGAACCCAATGGCGTTTGCACGACTACATCCCGGGCTCCTGAGTTGCTTGACCGTCGCTTTTTACGCTTACCCCATTGATCCAGGGGCGTAACGCCGATGTTCGACGAGCTTTCAGCCCGTTTTGAGGATGCTGTCAAGGGGCTGCGTGGCCAAAACAGCATCAGCGAAACCAACGTCGATGGAGCCCTGAAGGACGTCCGTCGGGCCTTGCTTGAAGCCGACGTCAGCCTGCCGGTGGTGAAAGAGTTCGTGGCTGAGGTCCGCGACAAAGCCGTTGGTGCCGAGGTCGTGCGCGGGGTCAGCTCGGATCAGAAGTTCATCCAGGTGGTTCATGAACAGCTGGTGGAGGTCATGGGGGGCGATAACGCTCCTCTGGCCAAGGCGGCTGAAGCTCCCACCGTCGTGTTGATAGCCGGCCTTCAGGGTGCTGGTAAAACCACCGCGACGGCCAAGCTTGGCCTCCACCTCAAGGATCAGGGTCGCCGGGCCCTGATGGTGGGTGCCGACGTCTACCGACCAGCCGCCATCGAGCAGCTGAAAACACTCGGTGCTCAGATCGATGTGGAGGTGTTCAGCCTCGGTTCTGAGGCCAAGCCGGAAGACATTGCGGCCGCTGGTCTGGCCAAGGCGAAAGAGGAAGGGTTCGACACGCTCCTGGTCGACACCGCTGGTCGCCTCCAGATCGACACCGAGATGATGGAGGAGATGGTGCGGATCCGCACCGCTGTGCAGCCCGATGAGGTGCTGCTGGTGGTGGATGCGATGATCGGCCAGGAAGCGGCCGAACTCACCCGCGCCTTTCACGACCAGGTGGGGATCACCGGTGCGGTACTCACCAAGCTCGATGGTGATTCCCGCGGTGGTGCCGCTCTCTCGATCCGCAAGGTGAGCGGTCAGCCGATCAAGTTCATCGGCACCGGCGAGAAAGTGGAGGCCCTGCAGCCGTTCCATCCCGAACGGATGGCCAGTCGCATCCTCGGTATGGGTGATGTGCTGACGCTGGTGGAGAAGGCCCAGAAGGAGGTCGAACTCGCCGACGTCGAAAAGATGCAGAAGAAGCTGCAGGAGGCGACGTTTGATTTCTCGGACTTCGTGAAGCAGATGCGCTTGATCAAGCGCATGGGCTCGCTGGGGGGCCTGATGAAAATGATCCCGGGCATGAACAAGATCGATGACGGCATGCTCAAGCAGGGGGAGCAGCAGCTCAAGCGCATCGAGGCCATGATCGGCTCGATGACCCAGCAGGAGCGGGAAAATCCCGACCTCCTGGCGAGTCAACCCTCAAGGCGTCGCCGGATTGCCAGCGGCAGCGGTCATCAGGCTGCAGATGTGGACAAGGTGCTGGCCGACTTCCAGAAAATGCGCGGCTTCATGCAGCAGATGAGCCAGGGCAACATGCCCGGAATGGGAGGTATGCCCGGCATGGGCGGCGTGCCCGGGGGTGGTGGACCGCCGAAGCGGCAGCGACCCGCCAAGAAGAAAAAGGGCTTCGGGGACCTGTGAGGGCGGAACGGTATGGTGGTTGTTTGGCGTGCCTTTAGGCGTCGCCGGACCACCTTTTTTCCTTCATTCCAGGGCCACGATGATCAAGCTCCGCCTGAAGCGGTTTGGCAAGAAGCGGGAAGCGAGCTTCCGCCTCGTGGCCTGCAACAGCACCTCCCGTCGGGACGGTCGTCCCCTCCAGGAGCTGGGCTTCTACAACCCGCGGACGAAGGAAACGCGCCTCGACACCGAGGCCATCCGTGAGCGTTTGGGTCAGGGTGCCCAACCCACCGATGTGGTTCGCACGTTGCTCGAGCGCGGCGGTCTTCTGGAAAAGACCGTGCGTCCTGCAGAGACCGTTGGCAAGGCCAAGCGTAAAGCTGATGCCAAGGAGGCTGCCGAGGCCAAGGCTGCAGAAGCTGAGGAGAAGGCTACAGAAGTTGAAGCTTCCGATTCCGCTGAGTCCGAATCCACCGAGAATTAATCATTCCGGTGTCTGACGACGGCGAACGCGGCCGTTTCGTTCTCGACCTGCCTGATCCCGATGCTGCACTGGCCCTCGCTGGTGAAGCGGAAACAACCCTGCATCGCCTGGAAGCTCTGACAGGAGCCTCCATGGTTTTGCGGGGTCTTCAACTGGTGATCACCGGGCGGCCAACGCAGATAGAGCGGGCTGCTGCGGTTGTGGAACTAGTGCGCCCGATCTGGCAGGAGGGCCAGTTGGTCTCACCGGTGGACTTACAATCGGCCCTGGGAGCGCTCAACACCGGCCGCGGCGATGACCACGCCGCCATGGGCGAGCAGGTGTTGGCGAAGAGCCAGAAGGGCAACCTGCTGCGCCCGCGCACCCTGCGCCAGAAGAAATACGTGGACGCCATGGAGTGTCACGACCTCACCTTTGCTCTGGGTCCTGCCGGCACCGGTAAAACCTTTCTTGCCACCGTTTTGGCGGTTCGGATGCTCACCGAACGCAAGGTGGAGCGCTTGATTCTCACCCGGCCGGCTGTTGAAGCTGGGGAGCGCCTGGGGTTCCTGCCAGGCGACTTGCAGCAGAAGGTGGACCCCTATCTGCGTCCGCTCTACGACGCTTTGCATTCCCTGCTCGGCGCAGAGAAAACCACTGTGCTGTTGGAGAAGGGCGTGATTGAGGTCGCTCCTCTGGCCTACATGCGGGGCCGAACCCTGAGCGATGCCTTCGTGATCCTGGATGAGGCGCAGAACACCACGCCGGCTCAGATGCGCATGGTGCTCACCCGTCTGGGAGAGCGTTCACGAATGGTCGTGACCGGTGACATCACCCAGGTGGATCTTCCCGCCACCGTGCAGAGCGGTTTGGTGGAGGCGTCGGAGGTGTTGGAGGGCGTGGAAGGGGTGGCGGTCTGCCGCCTCACCGCGGCGGATGTGGTGCGTCACCCCCTCGTGCAGCGGGTGGTGGAGGCCTATGCCCAACGGGATGAACGCAAAACGCCCAAAGTTCAACGTCGATAGGGAGATCCACACCCCAATCCCTTGTCACCGCTGGCAGGATGTGATGAGTCTTTGGTGACCTGGTCGATATGCCAGCAAGCAGCAATTTCCAGGAGGCAATCCGCGAGGCGCAATCGAGCGCCCTCGTCGGCCCCAACGTTGTCAATAAAGCGCTGCCCTACGTCGGCGGCGGCATGGTGCTCACCTCAATCGGGGTGATTGGTGGTCTCTCGATGATGGCCACTCCGCTGTTCATGCCCCTGTTCTGGGTGGCTGTGATCGGCAACCTGGTGCTGTTCTTCGTGGCGCAAAACGTCGCCTTGAAGGGCAATAACGCCACAGCCTTGCCGCTGCTGTCTGTCTACAGCCTGATCACCGGGTTCACCCTGAGTGGTCTCGTTGCTTTGGCTGGAGCCGTTGCTGGTGTTGGTGCGGTCGGCACCGCTGCACTGGCCACCGGAATCACCTTCGTGATTGCCTCGATCGTTGGCCGTCGTATGAGCGATTCTGTTGGTCAGGCACTCTCCGGTGTGGTGAGCCTTGGTCTGATCGGTCTGATCTTGGCGATGGTCGTCCAGTTCATCGGCGGCATCTTTGCCCCCGCCATGTTTCATCGCACCAGCTTTGAGCTGATGATCGCCGGCTTTGGCACTGTGCTCTTCGTGGGCGCCGCTTTCGTCGATTTCTACACGATGCCTCGTTCCTACCGGGATGACCAATACCTGGCAGGTGCTCTGAGCATGTACCTCACTTACATCAACCTGTTCATCTTCATCCTGCGCTTGATCATCGTGCTCAACGGCGGTGGTCGTCGCGACTGAGGTTCGGTCGGAATGTCTGCTTCGCCCTGGCTTGTCCGGGGCTTTTTTGTAGCTCAGTCCTCGGCCACGGCATAGACGCTGTCTCCGATGGCTTGCTTCTGCTCGGCGTCATATCCCCACTTCTCCAGGAAGGCGACGTCCTCGCCGCGGTTGTCGAGGGCTGCGGACAGCAGTTGCTCCAGCCGCTCCTTCACCTCCACTGGTTCCAGCAGCCTGATCAGTTCAATGCAGCGGCTGCTGACCCGCTCCGAGCCGGCCTGCTGCACCTTATCTCCCGTGCGCCGGTGATGCACGACCATGGCGGTGCTCATGGCCAGATTGCGGACGCTCAGATCCACAACTCCAGCACCGGCACCGCGCAGTTGGCCGACCACGGCGTCGGGCAACCGATCCATCAGCACGCTCTCGCCCGCCAGGCTCACAACGAAAAATCCCCGGGCACCATCTCGGCTGGCCACCATTTCACCGATGCGGTCGGCCAGCACCTCATCGCTGATCTCTTCGTTGTCCCACTGCTGCAGCCAGGTCGCTGTGATCTCCATGGCCTGCTGAAAGGTGGGTTGCTGATCCGCCATGGACCTGTCGAATTCCTCCCCTCAGGCTATGGGTCGATTCAACGGCGGCGCAGACTTAGAACATGCACGCAACTTCCCTGCCAGAGGATTACCGCTCTGGCTTCATCGCACTGATTGGTCGCCCGAACGTGGGCAAATCCACGCTGGTGAATCAGCTGGTGGGGGAGAAGGTGGCGATCACATCGCCTGTAGCCCAGACCACCCGCAACCGCCTGCGGGCGATCCTCACCACGGAGGTAGCCCAGATGGTGCTGGTGGATACGCCTGGCATCCACAAACCCCATCATCTTCTGGGTGAGCGGCTGGTGAAAAGTGCGCGCAGCGCCATCGGTGAAGTGGACCTGGTGGTGTTGCTGCTGGAGGGGTGCGAGCGCCCGGGGCGGGGTGATGCCTTCATCGTGAATCTGCTGAAGCAGCAGTCCCTGCCGGTGCTGGTCGCCCTCAACAAGTGGGACAACCTGGCGGAGGAGCATCGCTCCGAGGCGGAAGAGGCCTATGCCCTTCTGCTGGAGGAGACAAACTGGCCGGTGCACCGCTGCAGCGCCCTGTTAGGCGATGGTTGCCCAGAGCTCACAGCAGCGATGGCGGCTCAGTTGCCCTTGGGGCCACAGCTGTATCCACCCGAGATGGTGAGTGATCAACCGGAGCGGGTGCTGCTGGGGGAACTCATTCGCGAGCAGGTGCTTCTCCACACGCGGGAGGAAGTGCCTCACAGCGTTGCCATCACCATCGATCGCATTGAGGACTTGCCGGCTAAGGGCGAAGGTGCAGGTCGGACGGCCGTTCTGGCCACGGTGCTGGTGGAACGCAAGAGTCAGAAGGGAATCCTTATCGGAAAAGGCGGGGCGATGCTCAAGACGATCGGTCAGAGGGCCCGGCTGCAGATGCAGGTACTGATCGATGGGCCGGTGTACCTGGAGCTGTTCGTCAAGGTGGTGCCCGATTGGCGCAGCAAACCCGCCCGCTTGGCGGAGCTGGGTTACACAGGGGATCAATAACCAATAACCGCCTGCCCCACGGCTGAGAGGATGGGCCAATGAGTGAACCAGCTTTTCCCCCGGAAGACCCAGGCTCCTTTCTGAGCCTCTGCGACGGGGAGTGGATGAGCCTTCGCAGCTACTTTGAGCTGGCTGCCGGTGGTGATGATGATTGGCACAGCAGCGAACGGGGTGAACTCACCGTCCGCTGCGTGATCGAGCAGGGGGCTCTCGGCCAACTGCAAGTGCAGGCCCCTGGTGGAACCAGCAGCACCCTCACCTTCGCCGCTGATGGACAGCTGATCCTCGATGCTGACTCCCTAGGTAACTGGAGGTTCTGGCCCGACGGCAGCATGGAGCTGAACCTCAGCCGGGCTGAGGGCGTGCAGGTTCAGGAGAGGATCTGGTTCACGCGGGCCAACCTGCGCCTGCGCAGCACCACGGCCGTGGATGCGCAGGGAACACCGGTGCAGGGCAGTTTCTGCACGGACATCCGAAGGGTGTCCAAACCTGCGGTTTGAGGCGGCATGGCGCCCTATCGTCTTGATGTGGTGAGCCTGGCGCCGCAGGCGTTTGCTCCTCTGCTAGAGCTCGGGGTGATCGGTCGTGCCTTCAACGCAGGCATTGCCGAGTTGCATCTGCACAACCCCAGGGACTTCGCCACGGATCGCCATCGCAAGGTGGATGACGAGCCCTACGGGGGCGGTGCCGGCATGGTGCTCAAGCCCGAGCCGGTGTTCGCCGCGATGAAGGCGATCCCCCGCAGTCCCCGCAGCCGGGTTCTGTTGATGTCACCGCAGGGGCGTCCTCTTGAGCAGGTGGATCTGCAACGTTGGTCTACTGACCACGATCAACTGGTCTTCCTCTGCGGTCACTACGAGGGGTTCGACGAGCGCATTCGTGGCCTGGCCGATGAGGAGGTGTCGATGGGTGATTTCGTCCTTACCGGCGGTGAGCTGCCGGCGATGACGGTGATCAACGGTGTTGTTCGACTGTTGCCCGGCACGGTAGGCACGGCCGATTCCCTAGTGGAGGAAAGCCACAGTGCACTCCTCCTGGAACACCCGCATTACACTCGCCCCACCAACTTCCGCGGCATGACCGTTCCGGATGTGCTGCGCAGTGGCGACCATGGTGCCATCGCCCGGTGGCGCCAAGAGCAGCGGGAGCAGCGAACTCGCGAGCGGCGGCCCGATCTGTTTGCCCGCTGGCAGACCGCGACAATGAATGACCCTTCAGATCCCGGCATGGAACTGCGCATCGGCAACGGATACGATATCCATCGGCTGGTGCCCGGACGGGCCCTCATCCTGGGGGGTGTGACCCTGGACCATCCCGACGGTCTTGGCCTGTATGGACACAGCGATGCCGAGGTGCTGCTGCATGCCGTGATTGATGCGCTGCTCGGGGCCCTCGCCCTTGGTGACATTGGTAAGCACTTCCCCCCCACCGATCCCCAATGGAAAGGGGCCGACAGCTTGAAGCTGCTGGATCAGGTGGTGAAGCTGGTGAAGAAGCGAGGCTGGTCGGTGGTGAACATCGATGCGGTGGTGATTGCTGAGCGCCCCAAACTCAAGCCGCATATCGCGGAGATGAGCAGCCGGATGGCGTCAGCGATCGGCATTGCCCCCGATGCCGTGGGTGTGAAGGCCACCACCAACGAAGGATTGGGTCCGGAGGGACGGGAAGAGGGCATCAGTTGCCAGGCTGTGGCTCTACTGCAGCGGAGTTGAACCGTGCATCACCTCCGGTCTGTACTGCTTAGGGTCGTCGCACCTTGTTTGGCGCTGGTTCTGTTGTTGGGCGGGCTTTCGGAGACAGAGGTTCGGGCAGAGTCCGACCCGAAGCTTGGTAAGGCGGTGGCTGTGGTTGAGCACCTGCGGCTGCAGGTTCCCCGGGAGAGCCGTGAGCAGTGGATGACGGCGGAACGCGGCAGCTGGGAGCCTTGGTTGAAGCAACAGCCTGGCTTTCTGGGCCGTGATCTGTTCTGGGATTCGGCAACCGAGGAGGGAACGCTGCTGATTCGTTGGAGCAGTCGTGAGGCATGGAAATCCATCTCCATGGCCGAGGTGGAGACGGTTCAGGAGCGCTTCGAGATGTTGGCCCGTGAGCAAACAGGACAGCGCCAGGGCAACCCTTTTCCGCTGCTGTTTGAAGGGGAACTGTTGCCGCAGTGAACACGCCGGATGCTCGTCTCGATCTGCGGCGCCGCCAGCGCTTGGGCATGGTTGAGGCCGTGTGGGGGGAACACAAAACAGCCGATCAGATCATCGCCATCCTCGAAAGCTTTGCCGCAGCAGGAGAACTGGGTCTGGTCACCCGGGTGGCTCCCGAAAAAGCGGCAAGGGTGTGTGAGGCGTTGCCGGCGGTGGTACTGCACGCTGAGGCTCGCTGCCTCACCCTGGGTGCGTTACCTCCTGTGCCTGCGTCACCGGCTGAGGTGGCGGTGCTCAGTGGAGGCAGCAGTGATCGCACGGTGGTGGCGGAGATCAGCTTGGCCCTGCGTTGCCATGGCATCGGCGTGGATCCTGTGATGGATGTGGGGGTGGCTGGATTGCACCGCTTGCTGGACCAACTGCCCCGTCTGGCCACGGCGCGGATCCTGATCGTCTGCGCGGGAATGGAGGGTGCGTTGCCGACGGTGCTGGCCGGTCTGGTGCCGCAACCCGTGATCGGCGTCCCGGTTTCCGTTGGCTATGGAATCAGCGCAGGGGGACGAACTGCTTTGGAAGGAATGCTCGCCAGCTGTGCCCCAGGACTGACGGTGGTGAATATCGACAATGGATATGGCTCAGCCATGGCTGCATTACGGATGCTCAGAGGCTGTACCCCTCAAGCTCCAACCTGAGGTTTCAAGCCGCAACGGAAGGATCGATCTGGCCGAGACGCTGTAGCTCAGCGCTGTTGTGATCGCACTCCACCTGTTGAAGCGCATGCACAAGAGCGTCTAGATCAGCCCGCACCAGTTCATCGTCCTGTTGCTACTCCATGGAGCGGGGATCGGGAGCCAATGCTGGAGGTGCTCAATCTACTTAGGTCAAATTAGGCTTAATCTCCGGGGAGAAATACTCAGAAATCCTGTAGATAAGCAATGAAGGGCTCTGGTCTCTCAGAGATGTTGGAGGTTGGGGTAGGCCGTCACCAGGTCGTTGGCGCTCAGCACATCTCCGCGGCCTTCCGGTTGCCAGATCACCTCTAGGGCCATGAGTTCACTGGAGGCTGTGGAACCAAGAATGCGCAGGGTCTGGCGCAGATCTTCTCCAGTGTCGGCTCCGGCTAGTTTGGATGATGCCGTCGACGCCACAAGCAAGGTCACAACGATGAATTCGTTGGTGGCATCAGCATCTCCAGCGCTGTTGCTCGTGTCCATCGTCCGTTGCCCGCCGACGTTGCTGGTGAGCTCAGCGTCCAGCTTGCTGCGCTCGTTCATCGAGAGGCGATTGAACGTTGATTCAGCCGAGCTGAAGGGAACACTGCCGCTTTCGGCATTGGCGTAAACCCAGAGGTCCGGTTGGCGCAGCAGGGCCAGGGTTGTTTCCTGCAGCAGCCTCTGCAGACCGGTGGAACTGTTGGTGTCGGAGGAGGCAGCCAACGAACGCAGATCGTCCTGCAGGGATTTGGCACTGGCCAGCAGGCCCACCTGCACTTGAATCATGTTCACGTTGTGCGGCATGACTGGAGCTGTAGCAGCACCACCGATCGTGGGGGCATTGCCAACGCCACGAAGGGCGTTCACCAGCACGCCTGCGACGGCCATCAGGATCAGCAGACCAAACAGTCCACCACCACCGAAGCCGAAGATCGGAATGATGAAGGGAAAACCCATCCCGCCGCCACGGGAGCCACCCCCGCGGTAGCCACCGCTGGATCGCGGCATCGAAGGAGCGCGGAAGCTGCCCCCTCCCATGCGCCCACCGCGGGCGGCATCAGCCGGCTGTGCCTGGAACAGGCAGAGCCCCACAATCACTAGCGGTATCAGCAGTGATGCGAGCAGTCGTCGGGGTCGTGTCAACAGTCGGGGAGTGGCCACAGCAGCGCCCACAGCATTGATCCGGCGACTCTAGGAACCACCACCAACGATGGTGACGATCTCAAGGGTGTCGTCATCCTTCACCACGATGCTGTCCCAACGTCTGCGGGGTGCGATCACGCCGTTGTGCTCGGCGACCACCAGCTGGGGGTTGTTGGCCAGCAAGGCAACAACGGCCGTCAGGCTGGCGGGCTCCGGTGCTGGATCCAGCACGCGGGTTTCACCGTTGACCATCAGGGAGAGAGGCATGGCTCAGAACGTGGCGTTTTCCAGCTGCTGGAGCAGTTGCCGCGAGGCCAGACCGCTGTCATCTGCGTGCATGATCGCGCCGATCACGGCCGCGCGCTGGCCCCCGGCCGTGAGCAGTGCCGGCAGATTGGCCGAGGTGATTCCACCGATGGCGAAGACGGGGCGTTGGCTGATCGCAGTGGCCTGCGCCAAGAGCTCCACACCAACAGGGTTCCACTCGGGTTTGACGGCCGTGGAGTGGATCGGGCCGAAGCCGAGATAATCGATTGGCTTCTGCTGAACCTGATGAATCTGATCGATGCTGTGGGTGCTGCGGCCCAGCAGACGATCGGAACCCAGCAGATCGCGGGCCACCTCGCTGGGCATGTCCTCCTGGCCCAGGTGCACCCCATCCGCATCGACCGCCAGGGCAAGGTCCACACGGTCATTGATGAAGAACAGAGCCCCGAAGCGGTTGCAGAGCTGCCTGAGCTGTTGAGCCTCCTGCAGGCGTTCGTGGTCGTTCCCCGCTTTGCAGCGGTACTGCACCATCCCAACGCCGTTCCGCAGGGCGGCCTGCACCCGATCGGTCAGGTTATCGGAGGGGGTTGTGATTAGGCAGAGGCGACAGTCCTGAAGCTTGTTGCGCCGCCTTGCTCCCAGGGTGGCGTTGAGGCAGGTCACCTCCAGGTCGTAAAGGCCGTAGCGGATCGCAGCGGCTTCAGCGGCCAGCGCAGGATCGATGTTGCGGCCGTACTCCTCCAGCACCCGCAGCGCCTCCTGCACCCGGGCGCAGTTGGCCGCCACCACGTGGTCGGGGCTGTGGCGATCGAGTTGGGCCGGATGCTCCAGTCCGGCTCCGGTGTCGGTGCGGGTGGAGCGGGCCTGCTTGTAGCTGTCGTGATGCAGTCGCCCCAGCCGTTGACGCCAGTCCTTGAGGCGCACCACCAGATCCTGTTGCTCCAGCCCGAAGCGGCACCAGTCCTCGACAACCCTCAGGCCTTCCCGGGCACGGTCGAGGTTGGCGTCGATCAGGCGTGCCACCCGTGGATCCAGGGATGTCTCGCGAGGGGTCGGATTCATGGCACCCTGTGGGCAATGGTTTCTGCGTCGGTCATGGAGAACGGTGGTTCTGAGAGCACCATGCACGTTCTGGTCTGGGGAATCGTTCTTCTCGGCGGCATCGGCGTGTTCGTCGTCTGGGGGCTGGTGAATGCCTATCCGACCGCGGCCTGAGAGCCGGTCTGAAGAATCTCTCGGGCCTGGGCTGCGTCGCGGTCGATCTGACTGCTGAGCTCCTCGAGACCACTGAATTTGGTCTGGCCGCGCAAGCGCTGCACCGGCTCGACTCCCAGGTGCCGGCCCTCCAGTTCCAGGCTCTGATCCAGCAGGTGCACCTCCACGGCTGAAGGGGACGTGGGATCGATCGTGGGTTGGGGCCCGAGGTTCATCACGGCCGGTAGCCGATCCCCATCCCCATCCAGTTGGGCCCAGGCGGCGTAGACGCCAAGCCCTGGCAAGGCCTTACGGCCATCCACCTGGAGATTGGCGGTGGGCCAACCCAGTTCACGCCCCAGGCCTCGGCCCCGAACCACCCGTCCCTGAAAGCGGTAGGCCCGGCCCAGCAAGGTTTTGGCGGTGGTTAGGTCGGCCTGGTCGAGGGCCGCGCGGATCCGGCTGCTGCTCATCCGGCCCTCTTGGTCTTCAACGATGGGCACCACCTTCACTTCAACGCCGTTCCGAGCCGCCAGCCGTTCCAGCATCTCGGCGTCACCACGCCGCTGATGACCGAAGCGGAAGTTGATGCCCACGGCAATGCGCCTGGCCTGAAGTGTGTTCAGCAGCATGCTTGTAACGAAGTCCTCCGCACTCAGCTGAGCGAGCTCGCGGGTGAAGGGCACCAGCACGAGCTGCTGGATCCCCAGGGGTTCCAGCAGGGCGAGTTTTTCGCTGGGTAGGTCTAACCTCAGGCGTGCCTCCCCGAACAGCACCTCACGGGGATGGGGCCAGAAGCTCACTACCGAGGCAACGGCCTCTTCCGGGCTGTCCTGGATGGCCTCATTGATCACACGGCGATGGCCGGCATGCAGGCCATCGAAACTCCCCAGCGCCAGGGCAGTGGGCCGACGGGCTTCCTCTGGAGAGCAGAGCGGGATCAAAGAGGTGCAGAAGGTGCGCTTTGGTGGCAAGTTTGAACGACCGAGCACCAGGGCATGCCAGACCGCCTCGATTTCCAGAAGTTGTCGTTCGGCGTGCGTCGGATGGGATGGATCCGGTTCTGGATCCAGGTGGTTCTCGGCATCGTTGTGGTGGGCGTTCTGCTGTTCAACAACATCGGCGGCAGCCTGGCTCGCAATTCCGAACGTGCTGTGGGTCTGGGACCTGGCCTCTCACTCACCTCCCTGGCTTTCCTACTGCTGCTGTTCAGCCTCTGCCAGGGCTGGCTGATCGTTCGTACCGGTCGGGCGATCGATAGTGCGGCCCGTCCCAGTCGGGGCGAGGTGGCGCGGCTAATCAAAAGGGGGTTGTTGGCGGATCTTCTGGGTCTCACCTTCGCCACCATCGGCTATCAGGCCCTTGCCGGCAGCCTGTTCGTGCAGGCCTCGATGCAGACTCCCGGCATTGCCATCGGCGGCCGTGGCATGGCCGACAACCTGGCGATTACCTCTCTGGAAATGCTGTCCGTGCTCAGCAATACCCAGGTGCTGTTTGCCCACCTGATCGGGGTGTTGTTCTCCCTGTGGTTGCTGCAGCGGGTTTACCGCACCAGTTGATCATTGAGCTTGAGCTGCGGCAGTCCGCTGAGGGGTCCCCGCCAGAATAGGTCGGGCTGGATCGGCGTGAGTGAGGGTGAATTGGCATGAATCTGGGCCACATCACTGGGCCAATCCCGGGGACCTTCTCCGGCTGATTCGAGATCCTGCACAGCTTCTCCGGCTAGCCAGTAGTAGGCGCGGCAACGGGGGTCTTCCCGACGGCTGAATTGCTCGTCGTATCGCCGGATCGAGAGACGGGTCCAGCGCAGTGCTCCCATCTCCTCCCGGGCACAGGGGGGGATGTTGAGGTTGAGCAGTAGGTTGTCGGGCCACTGGTCTGCTATGGCCTGTTCACTTACCTCCAGGGCAAGATCGGCGGCCGCCTGGAACTGACGCCACTGGAAGCAGGCACTGCTCACCGCTAGGGAACGAATGCCCTCCAGGGTGCCTTCCATCGCTGCGGCAACGGTGCCGGAGCAGAACACGTCTGTTCCCAGGTTGGGGCCGTGATTGATGCCGGAGAGCACCAGGTCTGGTTTCTCCTTCACCAATTCGAACAGGGCCAGTTTCATGCAGTCGGCGGGGGTGCCACTGCAGGCCCAAGCGGTGACCCCTGGGGCGAACAATTCATCGGCCCGTTCGGCGCGAATGGGGGTCTGCAGGGTGAGGCCATGGCCTGTGGCAGACCGTTCCTGATCCGGGCAGACCAGCGTCACCTGATGGCCGCGGGCTGCCGCTGCGGCGGCCAGGGTTCGGATGCCGTCGGCGAAGACCCCATCGTCATTGCTGATCAGGATCCGCAGCGGGGCCATGGGGTCATTCGCACTGAGGTGAACCTAAGCGGCATGGCTGCTTACAGTCGGCAGCTGTCTGTTCCATCCCTGTGAGCGCACCGGTCACCCTGCAGCAGCTCACCGATCAACTCGATGCCCTTGAGCAGCAGGCCGCGGCGGAGATCGCCGAGGCGGCCGACACCGCTGCGCTGGAGCAACTGCGGGTCGGACTGCTGGGCAAGAAGGGCCGGATCTCCGGTGTGCTCGGGGCGATGGGCAAGTTGCCCGGTCAGGAGCGCCCTCTGGTGGGTCAGCGCGCCAATGTGCTGAAAACGCAGGTGCAGTCGCTATTGGGAGAGCGGCTTCAGGCCGTGAAGCAGGCGGCCATGGCGGAGCGCATTGCCAGGGAAAGCCTCGATGTCACCGCTCCGGCTTCAGGGGTGCCGATGGGGCATCGCCATCCCCTGATCACCACCACCGAAGAGATCGTCGATTTGTTCCTGGGCCTCGGCTACAGCGTGGCCGAGGGCCCTGAGGTGGAGCGGGACCATTACAACTTCACCGCGCTGAATATCCCCGAGGACCATCCGGCCCGGGACATGCAGGACACCTTTTATCTCGGTGGTGACCTGCTGATGCGGACCCACACTTCCCCGGTCCAGATTCGCCACCTCGAAGAGAACCCGCCGCCGGTGCGGATCGTGGCTCCCGGTCGGGTCTATCGCC
>NZ_JBGKDP010000147.1:0-5662 GCF_042954245.1 Parasynechococcus sp. | reverse complement strand
GGCCCCAGCTCGATTGGTACCTCGAAGGCGGCGACTTCTACGTAGGAGTTCAGACCAAGCGCGGCTGCCCCCACAACTGTTGCTATTGCGTCTACACGGTGGTGGAAGGCAAGCAGGTGCGCCTCAACCCAGTGGATGAAGTGGTGAAAGAGATGCGCCAGCTGTACGACCGCGGGGTGCGTGGTTTCTGGTTTACCGATGCTCAGTTCATTCCCGCGCGGCGCTACATCGAAGACGCCAAAGAACTTCTGCGGGCGATCAAGGCTGAAGGACTGACCGGCATTCGTTGGGCGGCCTACATCCGCGCCGATAATCTGGATCCCGAATTGGCTCAGCTCATGGTGGAGACGGGCATGAGCTATTTCGAGATCGGCATTACATCCGGCTCTCAGGAGCTCGTCCGCAAGATGCGCATGGGCTACAACCTGCGCACTGTTCTGGAGAGTTGCCGGATGCTGGCGGATGCGGGCTTCCGAGATCACGTGTCGGTGAATTACTCCTTCAACGTGATCGACGAGCGACCGGAAACGATCCGTCAGACCGTGGCCTATCACCGTGAGCTGGAAGCTATTTTTGGTGCTGATTTGGTAGAGCCAGCGATCTTTTTCATCGGTTTGCAGCCCCACACCCACCTTGAGCAGTACGGGTTCGATCAGGGTTTGATCAAGCCGGGGTACAACCCGATGAGCATGATGCCGTGGACGGCGCGGAAGCTTCTCTGGAATCCCGAGCCGATGGGGAGCACCTTTGGTCGGGTGTGTCTCGAGGCCTTTGATCGCAATCCTGCGGATTTCGGTCGCACAGTGATGTCACTCCTCGGAAGGGATTACGGAGTGGCTTCGCTTCAAGACGCGTTACGAGCTCCTGTGGCTGGCCGGGCTGCCTTAGCAACGGCTGTGCGCTGAATCAGCATCAGGATCAGAACACTGATCAGACCGACGAGTCCGCCCAGCGGGTTCGGGGAATCCCCTCCTGGGCCCACCAGCCACCACGGGACATTGGTTGACAGCTGAAGCAAGCCGTTCTGAAGCAGAAACCATCCAGCGACAAGCCCGCCATGCAGACCGATGCAGCCCCAAAGTGACCCCCGGTCAGCTTGTCGCTGTTTGGCAAGAACAATCCCCAACAGAAATAGCCCGACAAGAAGGCCACTCATGGCAGCCAGCCCCAGGTTGAAGCGTGTGTGAACGAGGCTAAAGATGCAGGCTTGGGCCAGAGCTCCAGCACGCGAGCCCATGATTCGATTGAGTTCCGCCCAGAGCCAGCTGCGGAAAATCAATTCCTCTGCCAAGCCAACGCCAAGGCAGAGCAACACGGCATTCGCCAAGTGGGTTCCATCCACTTCGCCTCGCCAATCTCCCGAGCCTTGGATCAGAACAATGCTCGTGATCACCGTCAGCAGCCCTGCAGCAATGAGCAGACCTCTGAGAAGAGCAGCTGCTGGCGCGGGTTGTTCTTGTGGATTTGCTCGGCAGATGCCTAAGGCCACCCAAGATCGCGCAGCGGACCACCGCAAGGCTGCCCATCGGGGCATCACCAAGAGGAACAGCACAAAACTCAGCACCGTTCCGGTGAGGGAGACCTGATCTGCTGGCAGGCCAACCAGCGTCAGCGGGATAGAAGTAAACCAGCCCAGTGCGTAAAGCAGAGGAATGAACAGAACCGTGGGCAGCCAGGCTGGCTGAAGCAGGAGGAACCTGTTCAGCGGTTGCTGCATCGCTCTAGTTTTCAGGCTCGATTGAACTGGTCAGCCCTTTGGATTTCAGCGTCTCGCAATAGAACTCCGCCGGCTCGATGTCGCACACGATCACCAACCCCACTCCAGTGTTGTGGGCCTCCAGCATCACGGCCATGCAGTCCTGCTCGCTGAGTTGAGGCACAACCTGCTGCAGGCTGGCCACCACGTATTCCATGGAATTCACCGGATCGTTGTGCAGCAGCACCTTGTAGCGAGGCGAGCGCTTGTGAACCCGCTCTGGCGCTTTGTCCAGAACAGCTGCACCACCTGGTTTTTGGCTGGGAGAGTCTACCGCCATGACCATTGACCCGAAACTTTTGAAATCTAAAGGGAATGGGGAGAGGAAGCGGTTCACAGGGCCTTGATGCGAGTCATGGCTTCATCCACATTGGCGCGGCTGTTGAAGGCCGACAAGCGAAAATACCCCTCGCCAGCGGCGCCGAAACCGCTGCCGGGTGTGCCCACCACGTTGGCTTTGTTGAGCAGATGGTCGAAGAAGCCCCAGGAGTCCATGCCCACAGGGGTCTTGATCCAGACGTAGGGAGCGTGTTCGCCGCCATAGACGGTGAGGCCTTCAGCACTGAGTTCGCGGCGAATGATCGCGGCATTCTCCATGTAGAAGCTCACTAGGGCCTTCACCTCGGCCTGACCGGCTTCGGAGTAAACAGCCTCAGCTCCACGCTGAATGATGTAACTCACACCGTTGAACTTGGTGCTCTGACGTCGGTTCCACAGCTCCCAGAGTTCCACCGCTTCGCCGTTGGCTGATTTGCCTTTCAGCCCCTTGGGCACCACGGTGAATGCACAGCGCGTGCCGGTGAAGCCGGCATTTTTCGAGAAGGAACGGAATTCGATGGCGCAGTCCCGGGCTCCTTCGATCTCGAAAATGGAGTGGGGGAGTTCCGGATCCTGGATGAAGGCCTCATAGGCAGCATCGAAGAGGATCAGTGCGCCATTGGCGCGGGCGTAGCTCACCCAGGCTTGAAGTTGTTCCCGGGTGGCGACGGCACCGGTGGGGTTGTTGGGGAAGCAGAGGTAGATCAGGTCGACCGGTTCACTGGGAATCTGCGCTGCAAAGCCGTTGTCCGCGCTGATCGGTAGGTAGGTCAGTCCCGCATATCGACCGATCTCTCCGGCTTCACCGGTGCGACCAGCCATCACGTTGCTGTCCACGTAGACCGGATAGACGGGGTCCGTGACGGCCACCTTGTTGCTCTCGCCGAGGATATCGAGGATGTTGCTGCTGTCGCACTTGGAGCCATCGGAAACAAAAATTTCCTCGGCACTGATATCGCAGCCTCGGGCTTGGAAGTCGTTTTTGGCGATGGCCTCCCGTAGCCAGCCATAGCCCTGTTCGGGGCCATAGCCGTGGAAGCCTTCGGCGGTGCCCATCGCATCGATGGCGGTTTTCATTGCTTCACGGCAGGCCAGCGGCAGGGGCTCCGTGACATCACCGATGCCCAGGCGGATCAGCGCTGCGTCGGGATTGGCGCTGCCGAACGCTTTGACGCGCCGACCGATCTCAGGGAACAGGTAGCCCGCCTTGAGCTTGAGGTAATTGCCGTTGACCTGAACCACGGAGTCGGGAGCTATTTCTGCGGGGCATCCTGCCGTGTCGGCAGCTCCATACGATGACCTCAGGAGTCAGGACATCCGACGTGGTCGTTTCATCCCTGGATCACCCGGTTGATTTCCATGCCCTGGTGGATAGCGGCATCAACAAACCGGCCCGCTACATGGGGCACGAGTTAGGGGTTGAACCAAGGGACTGGCAGACAGCGTCGGTTCGCTGGGCGCTCACCTACCCCGAGATCTATGAGGTCGGCTCCAGCAACCTCGGCCACATCATTCTTTATTCGATCCTCAATGCCGTTCCCGGGCAGTTATGTGATCGCGCCTATCTCCCGGCGGCTGATCTGGCTGGCTGCTTGCGGGAGCGCTCCCAGGCGTTGTTTGCCGTGGAAAGCCGTCGGCCCTTGCCGGCCTTCGACATCCTGGGCTTCAGCCTCAGTTACGAACTTGGCGCCACCAACATCCTTGAGATGCTGGACCTCGCGCAGGTGCCTATTCGCGCCACTGATCGGGGCGATTTGCCCCTGAGTGATCCTGCAGCACCTCCTTTGATTTTCGCTGGTGGTCCCACTGCCACCAGCAATCCAGAGCCCTATGCCCCGTTCTTCGACTTCATCGCCCTGGGTGACGGTGAGGAGCTATTGCCCGAAATCGGTCTGGTGGTGGCGCAAGCCAAAGCGAATGGATTGACTCGATCGCAATTGCTGCGCGATCTGGCCCAGGTCCCCGGCGTTTACGTGCCTGCGCTCTATGGAACCGGCGCCGATGGGGTCACCCTTGAGCCGCTTCACCCTGATGTTCCAGCGCGGGTTCTTCGCCGTGTGGCGACGCCAATGCCCCACTACGCCATGGGTCTTGTGCCCCATGTGGAAACGGTGCATGACCGTTTCACGGTGGAGATTCGCCGCGGTTGCACCCGGGGTTGTCGCTTCTGCCAGCCCGGAATGTTGACGCGTCCGGCTCGGGATGTGGAACCCGATGCCGTGATCGATGCGGTGGAGACTGGCATGAAACAAACCGGCTACAGCGATTTCTCGCTGCTCTCCCTGAACTGCAGCGACTATCTGGCGCTGCCGGCGGTGGGGGTTGAGTTGCGAAATCGCCTTGCGGATCAGAACGTCACGCTTCAGCTGCCCAGTCAGCGGGTGGATCGCTTTGATGAAGACATTGCTCACATCCTTGGCGGCACTCGGAAAGCGGGTCTCACCTTCGCCCCTGAGGCCGGAACGCAGCGACTCCGCGACATCGTCAACAAGGGCCTCACCGATGACGACCTGCTGCATGGCATCCGCACGGCCATGCAGAACGGCTACCGCAAGGTGAAGCTGTACTTTATGATTGGCCTCCCTGGTGAGACGGATGCCGATGTTCTCGGCATTGTCGAGACCTGCGTGATGCTGCAGCAGCGCTGCCGTGACCTGGGGCGGCTGAACCTGAACATCACGATCAGCAATTTCACGCCCAAGCCCCACACCCCTTTTCAGTGGCACAGCGTCTCCACGGCCGAGTTTGAGCGGCGCCAGGCCCTGCTCAAGGAGGTCTTCAGGCGTTTGCGCGGCGTGAAGGTGAACTTCACCGATGTGCGGCTGTCGGCTATGGAGGATTTTGTGGGCCGCAGCGATCGGCGCCTTGCCTCGGTGATCGAGGCGGCCTGGCGGGCCGGTGCCGGCATGGATGCCTGGTTCGAGTCGCTGGATCGCACCTACGCCGCCTGGGCCGGAGCCATCGCGGATGCTGGCCTGAAGGGGCGTTACCGGGAGATGGAGGTGGGGGGCTGGAGTACCGTGGCTGCCCTGGATCGGGAGGATCTGGAAGCGTTCTGTGCTCAGCCGCTTCCCTGGGATCACATCGACACCGGCATCGACAAGGCCTGGCTGGCGGACGATTTGCAACGGGCTCTGGTAGCGGCGGTTGTGCCCGACTGTTCCTTTGATGGCTGCAGCAGTTGTGGGGTCTGCGGCCCGGATCTCGGGCACAACGTGGTTGTTCCCGCTCCCGAGGTGCCAACCCAGCTGCCGACCCAAGCGCCGCCCAGCGAACGGGTGTGCCGGATCCGGGTGCAATTCGCCAAAACGGGATCGATGGCGCTGCTCAGCCATCTTGATCTGATGCGCATGCTGGAGCGGGCCCTGCGTCGCAGTGCTCTTCCGATCAGCTTCACCGGTGGGTTTCATCCCCTGCCACGGATTCAGATTGCTTTGGCCTTGCCCCTCGGCGCTGAGGCCCAGAGCGAGTGGATGGATCTGGAATTCACCGAGGCCCTGGATCCCAACCACTTTTGCAAGACGCTCCAGCCGTTGTTGCCGGAGGGCATTCAGCTGCTGGCGATAGCCGAGGTTCCCGTCAGTGGCA
>NZ_JBGKDP010000146.1:0-4766 GCF_042954245.1 Parasynechococcus sp. | reverse complement strand
CGAGTTCGAACACGGCCCCCCGGGACGCTGCCGGTGCTGAAACTTTGAGCAGCATTAGCTCACGCTCCACGGCCGGGCGCTGGGTCAGGTCGAGGACCTGAAGCACGTTCACCAGTTTGTCCAGCTGTTTGGTCATCTGCTGGAGCGTCTGGTCATCGCCCTCCACCACCATTGTTAGGCGCGACTGCCCTTCGGCCTCTGCTGGGCCGACAGCCAGGCTGTCGATGTTGAAGCCGCGTCGGGCGAAGAGTCCTGCGATCCGGCTGAGTGCGCCGGATTCGTCCTCAACCACCACCGAAAGGGTGTGTTTCATCGCCGCTGGTCGTCCCCTGCCGGTCTGGTCCTCCCAAGTTACGGTCCAGCCAGGGCAACAACACAGTCAGGAAGCGATCGGGTGCTTCGTCATGGGGGCAGTGACCGCAGCGATCCAGCACCTTTAGCTCGAGTTCTGAGTGGCTGGCGGCTAGGGATTCCCCGATGGCTAGGGGCACAAATCGATCCTGACGGCCCCAGATCAGCAGCATGGGCGACCGCAGTTGTTCGAGCAGTACTGGGGCTGTGGCGCCTCGGGGACGGTTTGCCATGCCCAGGCTCATGCCGCGCAGGGCCTGGGCTGCTGTGGGGCGCCGGGCAGGACGGGCGATCAGCTGCAGCAGCTCTGGGTCGGATTGGATCGACTTCCAGTAGGCCCCCTGAAGCCCGGCTTTGAGCAAGCCCGTGCGCGCGATCAAGGGCACCACAAGCTCAAGTGGAAGCAAGTGCAGCACCAGTGCGAGCAGCCGCCGCTGCCAACGCCGCCGCCAGGGTGCCCGTCGTTTCGGCAGCGGTTGAATCAGGGCAGGGTCTGGCAGGGGCGCGGCGACCACCGCCCGCACCCGGTTCGGCGCCCGCACCGCGGCGGTGAGTGCGGTCAGGCCCCCCAGGGAATTGCCGATCACCACCGCTGGCTCTTGCACCACCTGATCGAGGAATGCGCACACCTGCAGGGCCCAGAGCCGGTTGTCCATCGGCCGCGCCGGCTGGGCGGATTGGCCGAAACCCAGCAGATCCAGGCTGTAGACCCGCCAGCCCTGATCAGCCAGGCGCGGCGCGCAGTGGCGCCAGTGTCCGCTGGCGGCGCCGAAACCGTGCAACAGCAGCAGGGCAGGGCCCGCTTCAGGGCCGCTGACCCGCCAGTGGCAGGGCCAGCCCCTCCACTGCCAGGTGCTCTGGACACCCCACTCGTCAGTCTGGACAGCAGCAGGCGGCACCCTTCTGACCTCAACCGATCATCACTATCGCGAAGGTTTGGCTGAGCTCAGCCTTGGCCCAGGCTTTTTCAGGCCTGAGTCGCGTCCGGCCCGGGACCTATCGGTGTTGCTGGCCCGTCACCAGAACCTCCACGCCACGCGGCCCCTGTGCTGGCTTGATCTGATGGCCGGTTGCGGGATCCGGGCCTTGCGCTGGGGGTTGGAGGCGCTGGGCAATCCTGCCGTTGAGACAGAACTCTGGATCAACGATGGGGATCCCGACCGGCTGCCGCTGATCCAGGCCAATGTGCGGGCGCTGGGGTGTTCACCGCGGCTCACGGCTGACGCCGCAGACCTGGTGTTGCACCGGTCGATTGTTCAGCGCCACTGGTTCGATTTCATCGACCTTGATGCCTTTGGCGCCCCTGGGCCTCTGATTCAGCCGGCCCTCCAGGCCCTTCGCTTCGACGGCCTGTTGTTTCTGGCCTCCACGGATGGCCGGTCCCCCACCGGTCATGACCGGGCTGGCGCCATTCGTAGCCTTGGGGTCGCCGCTCGCGCCCACCCTTCCAGCTGGGAAATGGCCCTGCGGCAGCAGATCGGGCTGGTGGCGCGGCAGGCTTGGATGCTGGGGCGCGGACTGCAGCCGCTGTTCAGCTTCAGTGAAGGCCGCACCTTTCGCATTGCCTTGCGCCTGCGGCGCCAGATCCCAGCGGGCGATGAACAGAAGCTTGGGCTAGTGGCCCGTTGCGAACGCTGCGGTGCCCAACGGGTGCAGCCTCTGCTGAAGCTCAGCGGCTGGCCGGTCTGTGACTGCACGGCTGGACAGGGGCGGTGGAGCATCAGCGGCCCGTTGTGGATCGGTCCCTTGCAGGAGCCGCAGCTGTTGCAGCAGCTGATTCCTGATGCTCAACAGCTGGGGCCTCAGCAAATCAGCCCCGCCACCCTGCGCTTGATGCAGCGCCTGCAGGCGGATCCCGGTGATCGCCCCACGGTCTGGCCCACCGATGAGCTGGCCCGGCGGCTGGGCATCGGCGGGCCGCCAGCTCTGGGGCCATTGGTGCAGGCGCTCCAGGCCGCGGGCTATCGCGCCAGTGCTAGTGGCGTCATGCCTGGCCAGGTGCGAACCGATGCCGAATTACCGCAGCTGTTACAGATCTGCACCAGCCTGTGGGGGGAAGGGATTTAAATGGGCGTGCGATCGCTTTGCCCAGACCATGGCTGCTGAGATTTTTGGAACTGCTGCGATCTTCTGGGTGTTGATTCCCATCGGCCTTGCTGGTGGTGCTCTGCTGCTAAAACTGCAGGGCGACGACTGAATCAGTCGCTTGGAAGCGGGGGCCATTAGGCTCTCTTCTTCGTGAGGAAGGCGCCGATGCAAGTGCTTGTGGTGGGTGGCACGGGCACCCTGGGACGACAGATCGCCCGTCGTGCTCTTGATGCCGGCCACCAGGTGCGTTGCATGGTGCGGACCCCCCGCAAGGCCGCTTTTCTGCAGGAATGGGGTTGTGAGCTGACCCGGGGTAACCTGTTGGAGCCCGGCAGCCTCGATTACGCCCTCGAGGGCATGGATGCGGTGATCGATGCATCCACCAGTCGCCCGAACGACCCCCGCAGCATCTACGAAACGGATTGGGACGGAAAGCTGAACCTGCTTCGTGCTTGTGAACAGGCAGGGGTGAATCGTTTTGTCTTTCTCTCGCTGCTGGGGGCCCATCAGCACCGCGACGTTCCCTTGATGGACATCAAGGCCTGCACGGAGAAGCTGCTGGAGTCGTCGGATCTCGACTACACGATCCTGCAGGGCGCCGCCTTCATGCAGGGGGTGATCAGTCAGTTCGCCATTCCTGTTCTGGAGAACCAGACCGTGTGGGTGAGTGGCAGCCCCACGGCTATTGCCTATATGAATACCCAAGACATGGCCCGCTTCGCTGTTGCGGCCCTTGAGCGGGAGGAAACCGTGCGTGGCACCTATCCCGTTGTTGGCCCCAAGGCCTGGAACACCGGTGAGCTGGTTCAGCTCTGTGAACGTTGCAGTGGCAAGACAGCCCGCGTGTTTCGGGTACAGCCCTTCCTGATGAATCTGATGCAGGGGGTGGCGTCCTTCTTTGAACCCGCCGTCAACGTGGCGGAGCGGTTGGCTTTCGCTGAGGTCACCGGTAGTGGTCAGACCCTGGATGCCCCCATGCAAAACAGCTATGCCGCCTTCGGTCTTGAGGCATCGGAGACCACGGACATGGAGGGCTACATCGGTGAGTATTACGACACGATTCTGAAGCGCCTGCGCGAGATGGAAGCCGATCTCGACAAGGACGCGAAGAAAAAGCTGCCCTTCTGAACCTTGATGCCTTTTGGTTCTTTTGTACTATCGCCTCGATTGATCCTTTTCTGATGACTGTCGCTCAGCTCAAAAAACTGCAGCGGCGTCTGCAGTTGTTGTCGGACGAGGCGGAACAGGGCCTCAACCGCGTCTGCGGCCATGATCTGTGGAAGTCGGTGGGCCCCGATGCAGTGGATGGTGTGGCGGACCCCGACCGACGGGCCGAGGCCAACTACTGGTATGGCCAGTGGAATGTGGTGCGTGAGCTGCAGGAGGTGATCGGCTGATGGCTGAATCGTGTTGTTCGTCCCCAGCGCCCCAGTCTCTGGATCAAACCCAGGCGGTAGAAGCCCGCTACGGGGCCGCTGTCCAAGAGCAGGAAGCCTGCCTTTGTACCCCGGTCGGCTTCAACCCTGCCCTGCCCAAGGTGATTCCTGATGTTGTCGTTGAGCGTGATTACGGCTGTGGGGATCCCACCCGTTGGGGTGAATCAGGGGGACCGCGTGCTCGACCTTGGCAGCGGTAAAAACGCCTTCATCTGCAGCTAAATTGTCGGGCCATCCGGCCGCGTCACCGGTATGGACCGCAACGCCGATATGCTAGCCCTGTCCCGTGAAGCAATCCCGGTTGTTGCCTCAGCAGTGGGCTTCGACAACGTCTGTTTCGTCGATGAAGCCATCGAAGCCCTGGATGCCCCCACGGCCACAGGTGAATCTCTGATCGCTGGCGGTTCGATCGATGTGGTATCTATGTGGTACTGAGCAACTTTGTGCTCAACCTGGTGAATCCATCGGCACGCGACAGGCTCCTGGCCAACATTCGCCGGGTCCTGGCTCCCGGTGGTTGCGTTGCCATAAGCGAATCATTTGCGATCAGGTCGTGCTCCTGCGGTTGCAGCAGGACCCTGATCTCTGGAGCGGCTCCATCAGCGGCGCCTGGCAGGAGCAGGCCTTCCTGGAGGCATTCGAAGCTCTTGGCCTATTCAGTAGGTTTGCTACGCCGATCGTAGTGAGTGGCCCTGGCGTGTGGTGGAGGGCATTGAATTCCGGGCGGTCACCCTCGTCGGTACCCTCCCCGCCGAGGGCTAGCGCTCGAGCTGCTGCTGATCAGGCGGTTCAGCCGTTCCTGTTCAGCTGCCGTCACCGCACGCCAAGTGCCGGGTTGAAGGCCCGTGAGGTCCAGCGGTGGTCCGTTGTCCATCAAATCGATCCAGCAAC